>NZ_JBIIVN010000002.1:0-43114 GCF_044339385.1 Collimonas sp.
AAAAAAGGAGTGCTTCAACACCAACTGTTTGATAGACTTATCCACAGCTGCTAACTCAAAACGCAGCGACCAGCCCTGGGTCACATTTCAATCAGCAGGCTGGGTCAAGATTCAATTAGCGCCAACAAGGTACAGCGCTTCCAGCGGCATCGGGCGTTGTCCGGCCGGGCCGCGCAAGACGACTTGTGCGCCGAGGGCAATCAGCCACGGTGGCGAATCGCCGATCGGCGAACCATTGGCGACATTGCCGCCCAGCGTGCCGGCATTGCGGATTGGCAGCGAGGCAAAGCGTTGCCACATTTCGGATAACTCGGGGTAGTGCTTGCAGATTTCTGCATAAGCGCCATTCAGCGTAACACCGGCGCCGATCTCGAGCTGCCGGTCGCGCACTGCCAGGGTATTCAATTCGGCTACCTGGCCGAGGTAGATGATATCGCCCAGATCGCGCATTTGTTTGGTCACCCACAGGCCGACATCGGTGGGTCCGGCCAGGATGCGAGCGGCGGGACAGGCAGCCCGCACTTGTACCAGTTGCGCCAGCGTGCGCGGTGCGTAGAAAGTCTGGCCTTGGTGGCGGTAGGTGAACATTGCGTCGCGCTGCAGCGCTTGCAGCGCTTGTTGCAAAGCCATGCGATCAAAGCTGACGGCGGGCAGCTCGACCATCCGATGGGCGGCGTCGATGATCGGCCGGTAGCCGGTGCAGCGGCACAGGTTGCCGGACAGCGCGATGTCAATCTGCTTGCGTTGCAGGGGCTCGCTGCGCCCATGCTCCAGATTCTGCGGTAGATTCTGCCGGAGATACAGATCCCACAGCGACATCACAAAGCCCGGTGTGCAAAAGCCGCATTGTGAACCGTGGCATTCGACCATCGCCTGTTGCACCGGATGCAGGGTACCGTCATTTTGTTTCAGATCCTCGACGGTATACAGCGCTTTGCCATCCAGCGTTGGTAAAAACCGGATGCAGGAATTGACCGATTTCAGCGTCACGCCGCCGGCCCGCTGTTCACCGATGAGCACCGTGCAAGCGCCGCAATCGCCTTCCGCGCAGCCTTCCTTGCTGCAGGTGCAGTGCAAGTCTTCACGCAGGTATTGCAGGATGGTGCGGGTAGGCGCCGCCTGCTCCACGGTGTGGATTGCGCCACGATAGTAGAAGCGGATGAGCGATTCGGTCGGGGAATTGGGGGCGGGCGTAGACAAGACGATCTCCATTCTGGCTGGGTGACTGAGCGACTAATGCAACATTTCTGCCTTGCTGGCCGCATGACCGGGCGCCGGGATGCGCTACTGATGATGGCAAGAGTGATGCCGCGGCCTGTTGATTATGATCGTAGATTAACATTTGCGCCGGCCATCCATATTGTGAAACGACCGATATCAATTATCTGTAATATGGAATAGGCAGCGAATAGGTGATTCGATTCGACCAATATCAGGCCAATATCGAGGTATCGAGGTATTGCTAGGGCGCTGTGTAGCATGGCCTTGTTGGTATTCGTCTGGCTGGTAAAAATACAAGGCAGTGACTTTAACAAGAGGGGCATGACCGTGCAATTTCTGGAAAAATTCTTCAAGCTGAAAGAAAACGGCACCGACGTTCGTACCGAGTTGATTGCTGGCCTGACCACGTTTTTGACGATGGCCTACATCATCTTCGTCAACCCCGCGATCCTCAGCGATGCCGGTATGCCGAAGGGGGCGGTGTTCGTTGCAACCTGCGTGGCCGCCGCCGTCGGCACGCTGATCATGGCCTTGTACGCCAACTATCCCATTGCGCTGGCGCCTGGCATGGGGCTCAACGCCTACTTCGCCTATGCGGTGGTCAAGGGTATGGGCGTGTCGTGGGAGGTGGCGCTCGGCGGGGTGTTCCTGTCTGGCTGCCTGTTTATCATCGTCAGCCTGGTCGGCATCCGCGGCATGATCGTCAACGGCATTCCGCCGACGATACGGATTGCCATCACCGCCGGTATCGGTCTGTTCCTCGGTTTGATTGCTCTGAAAAGTTCTGGTCTGGTGGTGGCAAATCCTGCCACCTTGGTGCAACTCGGCGACTTGCATCAAATTCCGGTGATGCTATCGATCCTTGGTTTCCTGCTGATCGTGGTGCTGGATCATCTCAAGGTCAAGGGGGCGATCCTGCTCGGCATCCTGAGCGTGACCGTGCCCAGCTTTGTGGTTGGCGACAATACCTTCAACGGCGTCCTGGCGCTGGCGCCATCGATACAGCCGACCTTGTTCAAGCTCGACATCATGGGTGCTTTGTCGATGGGTATCCTGAACATCGTGTTGGTGTTTTTCCTGGTTGAAATGTTTGACGCCACCGGCACCATGATGGGCGTCGCCAACCGCGCCGGTCTGCTGGTCAACGGCAAGATGGCGCGCCTGAACAAAGCCTTGCTGGCCGACAGCAGCGCGATTGTGGCGGGCGCCATGCTGGGCACTTCCAGCACCACCGCCTACGTCGAAAGCGCGGCGGGCGTCCAGGCCGGTGGCCGTACTGGCCTGACTGCGCTGGCAGTCGGCATCCTGTTCCTGGCTTGCCTGTTCATTTCACCGCTGGCCGGCGCGGTGCCGGCCTACGCAACGGCTCCCGCCTTGTTCTATGTTGCCGGCCTGATGCTGCGCGAAGTGGTACATCTGAATTGGGAAGACAGCACCGAAAGCGTGCCTGCCGTGATCACCGTGCTGATGATCCCTTTCACATACTCAATTGCCAACGGCATCGCCTTCGGCTTTATCGCTTACGCGGCGCTGAAGCTATTCACCGGCCGCGCCAGGCAGGTGCCGGTGATGGTGTGGGTGATTACCGCGATCTTTTTGTTCAAGTTCATTCATCTGGGCGGCGACTGAGCGCAGCGCTGGATTGACGGTTTGCCTCAGGTGAAAAAAAAGGGGGGGCTGCAGAGCCCCCTTTTTTGTTTTTACAGATTCGGCGCCAGCCAGCGCTCGATATCTTCCTTTGGCACACCACGCCGTGCCGCCATATCGCTGGCCTGATCGTCGCCGATTTTGCCGACCACGAAGTACTTCGATTCCGGATGCGCGAAATAAAAGCCGGAAACAGCGGCGCCCGGGAACATAGCAAAAGACGCCGTTAATTGCATGCCGATTTCACCGCATTGCAGCAGTTGGAACATATCAGCCTTGACCGTGTGTTCCGGACAGGCCGGATAGCCTGGAGCAGGGCGGATGCCGCTGTATTTTTCCTTGATCAGGGCCTCGTTGGACAATGCTTCATCAGGAACGTAGCCCCATAAATCCTTGCGCACCCGCTCATGCATGTATTCGGCAAACGCTTCCGCCAGGCGGTCAGCCAGCGATTTCAGCATGATCGACGAGTAATCGTCATGGGCATCTTCAAAGCGTTTTTCGTGCTTCTCGATGCCGATGCCGCTGGTGACGGCGAACAGGCCGATATAGTCGGCAATGCCGGATGATTTCGGTGCGATGAAATCGGACAGGCACTGGTTCGGCCGGGCCACGCCATCGATCACCGGTTTGACGGTTTGCTGGCGCACGCCGTAATAGGTGAAAGCGACTTTGCTGCGGGTGTCGTCCGTATAGATTTCGATATCGTCGTCGTTGACCGTGTTGGCTGGCATCAGCGCGATGACGCCGTTGGCGGTCAGCCAGCGGCCGTCGATCAATTTCTTCAGCAGCGCCTGACCTTCTTCGAATACCCTGCTGGCGGCTTCGCCAACCACTGCATCGGTCAGGATCGCCGGATACGGGCCAGCCAGATCCCAGGTCTGAAAGAACGGACCCCAGTCGATGTAGCGCGCCAGCGTGCCCAGATCGACGTTCTTGAAAACGCGGCGGCCGATGAACCTGGGTTTGACTGGCGCAAATTCGAGCCTGGTACGATCCTCGCGCGCCGCAGCCAGCGCCAACAACGGTGCGGCTTTCTTGTTGGCGTGCTGCGCGCGGATGCGTTCGTAATCGAGCGCGATTTCCGCAATGTATTGGTCGCGCTGTTGCGGCGTCAGCAGCGATTGCGCCACCGAGACTGAACGCGAAGCATCCGGCACATACACCACCGGGCCGTCGTAATTCGGCGCGATCTTGACTGCGGTATGGGCGCGGCTGGTGGTGGCGCCGCCGATCAGTAAAGGCATCTTGATGCTGCGGAAGTAAGGGTCGAGCTGCATTTCCTTGGCGACGTAAGCCATTTCTTCCAGCGATGGGGTGATCAGACCGCTGAGGCCGATGATGTCGGCATTCTCGGCCTTGGCCATTGCCAGAATTTCCGAGCACGGCACCATTACGCCCATGTTGACCACTTCAAAATTATTGCATTGCAGGACCACCGAGACGATATTCTTGCCAATGTCGTGGACATCGCCCTTGACCGTGGCGATGATGATCTTACCCTTCGGTTTGGCAGCGATACCGGTCAGTTCTTCGTGCAGTCGTTTTTCTTCTTCGATGTACGGGATCAGATGCGCCACCGCCTGCTTCATCACGCGCGCCGATTTGACCACCTGCGGCAGGAACATCTTGCCCTGGCCGAACAGGTCGCCGACGATGTTCATGCCATCCATCAGCGGCCCTTCGATCACGTGGATCGGGCGGCCGCCATTGCTCAGCAATTGCTGGCGCGCTTCCTCGGTATCTTCCACGATCCATTGCGTGATGCCTTGCACCAGCGCATGCGCCAGCCGCTGCTGCACGCTGCCGTTGCGCCACTCCAGCGTTGCTTCTTCTTTCTTGTCGCCGGCTTTCAGGGTCGAGGCAATTTCGATCATGCGCTCGGTCGCATCCTCTCGGCGATTGAGCACCACGTCTTCGACCCGCTCGCGCAGCTCAGCAGGCAGGTTGTCGTAGACGCCCATCATGCCGGCGTTGACGATCCCCATGGTCATGCCGGCCTTGATGGCGTGATACAGGAATACCGTGTGGATCGCTTCACGCGCCGGATCATTGCCGCGGAAGCTGAAGCTGACGTTAGAAACCCCGCCGCTGATCTTGGCGTGCGGCAGATTCTCGCGGATCCAGCGGGTAGCGTTGATAAAATCGACCGCGTAGTTGTTGTGTTCTTCGATGCCGGTGGCAATGGCGAAAATATTCGGATCGAAAATGATGTCTTCTGGCGGGAAACCGATCTGCTCGACCAGCAATTTGTAGGCGCGTTCGCAGATTTCGATCTTGCGTTCGAACGTGTCGGCCTGGCCTTTCTCATCGAAGGCCATGACGATCACCGCCGCGCCGTAACGGCGGCACAGCCTGGCCTGACGCAGGAATTCTGCTTCGCCTTCCTTCATCGAAATCGAGTTCACCACCGCCTTGCCCTGCACACATTTGAGGCCCGCTTCGATGGCGCTCCATTTAGACGAGTCGATCATGATCGGTACGCGCGCGATATCCGGCTCGGATGCGATCAGGCTGAGGAAGCGCTGCATGGCGGCGACTGAATCCAGCATCGCCTCATCCATGTTGATGTCGATCACCTGGGCGCCGTTCTCCACCTGTTGGCGGGCTACCGCTAACGCTTCGTCGTATTGTTCGTTGAGGATCAGCCGCGCAAACGCCTTGGAGCCAGTAACGTTGGTACGTTCGCCGACGTTGACGAACAGGGAGTTGTCATCGATGGTGAACGGCTCCAGTCCCGACAACCGCATTTCATGCGTAGTTTCCGGTACGCTGCGCGGCGCAATCCTGGCCACGGTGTCGGCAATCGCCTTGATGTGCGGCGGCGTGGTGCCGCAGCAGCCGCCGGCGATATTGACGAAGCCGCTCTCGGCGAAATCCTTCAGCAGCGACGAAGTCACGTCCGGGGTTTCATCGAAACCGGTGTCGCTCATCGGATTGGGCAGGCCGGCGTTCGGGTAGATGCAGATGAAGGTGTCGGCGATCTTCGACAGTTCTTCCGCATACGGGCGCATCAGCGCCGCACCTAGTGCACAGTTGAGGCCGACGGTGAGCGGCTTGGCATGGCGGATCGAGTTCCAGAAGGCGGCTACGGTCTGGCCGGAGAGAATACGGCCGGACGCATCGGTGACCGTGCCGGAAATCATGATCGGCAAACGCGCCTTGCCGTTATCTTTGGATTCTTCGAAGAAGGTATCGATGGCGAACAGCGCCGCCTTGCAGTTCAAGGTGTCGAAAATGGTTTCCACCAGCAGCACGTCGGCGCCGCCTTCGACCAGGCCGCGGGTTTGTTCCAGGTATGCGGCGACCAGTTGGTCGAAGCTGACATTGCGCGCCGCCGGATCGTTGACGTCAGGCGAGATCGACGCTGTTTTCGGCGTCGGGCCGAGTGCGCCGGCGACGAAGCGCGGCTTGTCCGGCGTCGAATATTTATCGCAGGCGGCGCGTGCCAGCCGGGCCGATACGACATTCATTTCGTAAGCAAGATGGGCCATGTGGTAGTCATCTTGCGCAATCGTGGTGGCGCCGAAGGTGTTGGTCTCGATCAGGTCGGCGCCGGCGGCCAGGTATTGCTCATGGACTTCGCTGATGATGTGCGGCTGGGTCAGCGACAGCAATTCATTGTTACCCTTGACGAACAGCTCGCGTCCCGGACCGGTGAAGTCGATGAAACGGCCGCCGGGACCGCCGCGGTAATCTTCTTCCGTCAGCTTGTATTGCTGGATCATGGTGCCCATCGCCCCATCCAGAATCAGGATGCGTTGCGCCAGCAGCTCACGCAGGCGGGTTTCGGTGGGATTGATCGGAGCGGTAGCAGTTGTTGCTGAAGGCGTCACGGCAGGTCTCATGAGGGTACTCTGGTCAAGGACGCAAAAAACCCGGTCGCCGATAGCGCCGGGTTTTTTACAAGGGTCATGCCTAAAATTATACGTTAAATCAGGGGCTTGCATATTTTCAATGGCAGCCCAAAGGCAGATTACGCAGCTTCCTGACGGACCACCTGCGCTGCGTCTTGACGTGGTTCATTGAGCTTCAAGGTCAGGCATTTTGCTGCGCCGCCAGCCTTCAGGAACTCGGTCAGGGCAGTCTGGTGAACGATGAAGCCACGGCTTTGCAGTTGCTCGACCAGCGCCGGGGACGCCTGATTGAGGAAGATATGACGGCCAGAGTTGACGGTATTGCAAGCAAAATGCAGCGCATCTTCGCTGCCGACCACGATGCGCTTGTCGGCCGGCACACGGGCGACGATTTCTGCTTGCGACGCTGCATCGAATGCTTCCGGGAAATACATGACATAGCCGCCAGCCAGTGGGCAGAAGCAGGTATCCAGATGATAGAAGCGCGCATCCACCAGCTTCAGCGGTTGCACTTCGATATCCAGCAATGCCGACAAGCCGGTCGCGCAGGCGCTATCAGAGCGGTGACCGTGACCGAACCACAACAAGCTCTCGCGGCGATCCATCAGCGCATCGCCGGCACCTTCAAACGGTAGTTCCGGCGGCAGGGTCAGCACTTCAAAGCCATGTTCGGTAAAGGCTGCGTCGAAATAGGCTTCTTCAGCTTGCCGCTCAACGTGGCGGAAACGCGACAGCACTACCTTGTTGCCGAGCACGACGCCGGCATTGGCGGTAAACACCAGATCCGGCACGCCCGGCATGGCTGGCATCAGCTTGACCCTGGCCACCTGGCGCATGGAAGCCACCAGTGCTTGCCATTGCTGCATGGCGAGGCTGCGGTTGCCATGCGCAATATTGCCGGCCATCCACGGATTAATGACATAAGACACTTCAAAATGATCCGGAGCGCACATCAGGAATGTGTCTTCCGCGGTATGGTCCAGCAGATGGTGGGTCATGCGTAGCTCCTTTCGGTCAGGTAATTTCGGGTGTATCGATGGTGGCAAATGTGTGGTGAATCGCAGCCAGTGCGGCGTCGATGTCGTTGGCAGTAATGATCAGCGGCGGCGCAAAACGCACTACGGTGTCATGAGTGTCCTTAGACAAGATGCCTTGCGCCATCAGGCGTTCGCAGAATGTGCGCGCAGGGATAAAGGCAGGATCGAGATCCATGCCGATCAACAGGCCTTTGCCGCGGATTTGCCGGATAGCGGGATGTTTAATCGCACGTAATCCGGCCAGCAACTGTTCGCCCATGCGTGCGGCATTCTCTGCCAGTTTTTCCTCGCGCAGCAAGCGCAGCGCGGCATGGCCGACCGCGGCCGACAGCGGGTTGCCGCCGAAGGTGCTGCCGTGGTCGCCGGGTGTGAAGACGGCCATCAGATCTTCACGGGCCAGGAAAGCCGACACCGGCAGCAAGCCGCCGCCCAGTGCTTTGCCGAGGATCAGGCCGTCCGGCTTGACAGCATCATGGCCGCTAGCCAGCAAGCGGCCGGTGCGGCCGAGGCCGGTCTGGACTTCGTCGCAGATCAGCAGCACGTTGTGGCGGTCGCAGATTTCGCGGCATTTGGCCAAATAACCTGTCGGCGGCACGATGATGCCGGCTTCGCCCTGGATCGGTTCCAGCAGAAAGGCGGCGGTGCGCGGCGTAATCGCCGCTTCCATGGCGGCCGCATCGCCGAACGGCACGCTGGCGAAACCGCCGGAAAACGGCCCGAAGCCGTCACGGTACTGGGCTTCCGACGAGAAACCGATAATGGTTGTGGTGCGGCCGGAAAAATTGCCATGGCAAACGATGATTTCAGCGCTGTTTTCGGCAATGCCTTTTACTTTGTGGCCCCATTTGCGGGCCGCCTTGAGCGCGGTTTCGACAGCTTCGGCGCCGCTGTTCATCGGCAACGCTTTCGGCATGCCGGTCATTTCGCACAGCAGTTGCAGGAACGGACCGAGCTGGTCGCTGTAGAAGGCGCGCGAGACGATGGCCAGCTGCGCGGCTTGTTTGGTCAGCGCCGCCACCAGCGTCGGATGGCTATGGCCGAAGCTGACGGCGGAATAGGCCGACATCATATCCATGTAACGCTTGCCGTCCTGATCCCACAGCCAGATCCCTTTGCCGCTGCTCAGTACCACTGGCAGCGGTGCATAGTTGTGCGCACAGTATCGGTCTTCGAGAGTTATTGCATGGTTCTCATGGTTCTTCATGATCTGCTCCGGTTGAGGCCACTTCTGTAAACCTAGCCTGACCAGAGGCCGACAGGCCGCTGAATTTGTCCGTTGGCGGACGCTGGCTGAGACGTGTAGAGGGGCACTAAAATGCTGTTAAATAGCTGCAATACATCTGACTACATGATAATCACAAGCACTGGAAATATTTGTGCATAATTGCTCAGGTATTGCATGTAATACGCACGAATCGTGCATCAACGGAGATTGAGATGGAAAAACTGGATCGTTACGATCGAATTTTGCTGCGAACCTTGCAGGCCAATGGCCGCGCCTCCAATGTCGAATTATCAGAGCAGGTGAATTTGTCGCCGCCGCAGTGCTATCGCCGGGTGCAGCGGCTAGAGAAGGAAGGCATCATTCGCGGCTATACGGCGCAGGTGGAGCCGGCGGCGATCGGGCTGGGCGTAGTGGCTTTCGTCAACCTGAACATCGCGCGTGAGCAGTTCAAGCAGGTACGCAAACTGGAAAAGGCGATCCGCCTGTTTCCGGAAATATTAGAGTGCTACACGATTTCCGGAGATTTCGACTACCTGCTGAAAGTCGCCGCAAGCGACTTGAAATCGCTGTCGGCATTCCTGACTGATCGCCTGATGCAAGTGCCGGGCGTGGCAGGGGTGCGCTCGATGGTGTGCCTGGAAGAAATCAAGCTGTCCAGCCCTTTGCCGTTGGCCGATTGAAGCTTGGAAATGTGAAGTCGTCTGGATAACCGGTCTGCGCATGCAACAGCGATTTGTGCGGAAACAGCACAAATCATGTACCACCTGCCTGCTGTGCTGTCGTTGTGCACGGCCTTAAGCTGTCTACTCCAAGTCAGCATCAGGTGTTCACATGAATCTCTCGTCTAGCCTCCCGAGCCGTAACGCAACCATTCGGAGCTCCGACGAAATCCTGGATTTTATCTGTTGACGCGGGATTTTTTGGTTGCTGCAAACATTGTTTATTTAATTACCCAACATTGAAAGTACATCATGCCCATACTTACCGTCATCCTATCCACGGCCCCGGACGCTGCGGTTTCCTTCAGCGTCGCCGCCACACTGTCGCGTCTGACCGAGGAAATCCTGCACAAGGACCCACAGCTGACCGCGATTGCCATTTCGCATATTGATCCGATGCACTGGTTTATCGGCGGCGCTTCTTTGGCTGCGCAAAAGAAAACCAGCTTCTTCCTGGATATCCGTATCACCGATGAAACCAATACCGCTGCCGAAAAGGCGCACTATATCGATGCCGTCTTCAGGGAAATAGAGGCGTTGCTGGGCCAGCTGCATCATGCAAGCTACGTCCATGTACACGATGTGCGAGCGGCGGCCTACGGCTTCGGCGGTTTGACGCAGCAGCACCGGGCCGTAGCGGCGCGCTTGCACAGTCCGGTGCCGGTTTAGGGCACGCTTTATCGGGAGATACGCGTGGCGCGCGGTTCCAGGATGACCAGGCCTGATTGCGGCCGGGCGATGCAGGGCAAGATGTAGCCTGCTTTCTTTTCGTCGCTGCTCAGGCCCGGCCACTCGATCTGGTAGCGTATTTGTCCGCTCAGTAGCAGGCACATGCAGGTTCTGCAGGTGCCATTCCTGCAGGAACTAGGCAAATCAATGCCGCACTGGCGCGCGGCCTCGCGCAGTGACATGCTGTCCGCTGCCGTGAAGCGCCATCCGCTGGGTTCAATCCGCACGCTGAATGCGCCATCGGCGGCGGGCAGGCTTTCGTTGCTCACAATTTCCTCTGGAAAATCATGGCATGAGCGCCGCGATCTGTTGGGATTTCCAGCTATTTTGCCGATGCGTTATAGCTTGCATTGTCGATGCATAAGCAGATTGCTGATGAATAAACATGTTCTCTCCTTTCACTCATTTCCGTTGTTGCCAACGGCCTGACAGATTGATGCCAGATCAGTCACGCTCGTCGCTACTGAACCAGCTTGTTCCCGGCACGGCCTGCTGTACCAGGACACTGCAAAATCGACGAAGGCCCTGACTTTGGGCGACAAATGGCGATTTTGCGGATACATCGCATACAACTCGCGCGGCTTCATCGTGAAGCCGGGAAGTATGCGCAACAGGTCGCCGCGCCGTAAATCCTCCTGCACGATAAACGCAGCGGTAGCGGTAATGCCTAGCCCGGCAAGCGCCGCCGATCTGAGTGCGATGCCGGTATTAGCTTGCAGGTTGCCGCGCACATCCACGACCTGTTCATCGCCGTCGGTACCATGAAAAATATACTCGCCGGGCTTTTCTGCGAGCGTATAAATCAGGCAATTGTGCTGCATTAAATCGGCCGGCTGACGCGGCACGCCATGTCGTTTCAGATAGCCAGGCGAGGCGACCAGCAGCACATCGCTGGTCGTCAGTCGCTTTGCCACTAAGGTCGAGTCGGCTAGCGAGCCGGTCAGCCGCAAAGCGACATCGAACCCTTCTTCAATGATGTCGACCAAGCGGTCGTTGCACACCAGGTCGACCTTGATCAGTGGGTTGGCGAGGATGAACTGGGGCAGCCATTGCGCCAGTTCCAGCGTGCCGAACGCCATTGGCGCATTGATCCGCAGCAGGCCGGATGGACGTGCCTGATGGGCAGAAACCGCGATCCCGGCGTCATCGATTTGATCCAGGATCAGTCGGCAGCGCTCATAGTATTGCCGCCCGGCCTCAGTCAATGCGAAGCGGCGCGTGGTGCGATTGAGCAGTTGCGTGCCCAGATGCACTTCCAGTTGGCGGACCTGGCGCGAGACGATCGTGTGCGATTGATTGAGTTCTGCGGCGGCGGTGAAGCTGCCGCTTTCCACCACGCGCCGGAACGCGCGCATCGCTGCCAGTTGATCCATGCCGCCACGCCCCAGAACAAATAAAAGCCCAACGCTATCAGAATCGGCGATGTATTGTCATCTGTTTGTGGCGCTTCACTTGCCACGCTTTGCTTGCCGGTTGCGATTGTTTGATTTTCAGAGGATGAGAAAATGCATCACCATATTTCACTTTTTATTACGAGTCACGCGTGATACCGTTATCAGATTGTGTTTTGCAAATTTTATTTGGCTCAGGAATATGTGTCAGTTACTAGGAATGAATTGCAATGTGCCGACCGACATTGTGTTCAGCTTTACCGGCTTCGCCACCCGCGGCGGCCAGACCGATCATCACAGCGACGGCTGGGGCATCGCTTTTTTCGAGGGCAGCGGGGTGCGCCATTTCGTCGATTATCAGTTCCGCCATCGCGTCGCCGGTGGCGGAACTGATCCGGCGCTGCCCGATCAAGTCAAAAAACGTCATCGCGCATATCCGCAAGGCCACGCAAGGCCAGGTTGCATTGCAAAATTGTCATCCATTTGTGCGGGAATTGTGGGGACGTTACTGGGTTTTCGCTCATAACGGCGATCTCAAGGAATTTGCGCCGCGTATCGACGGCCCGTATCGCCCGGTCGGCAATACCGACAGCGAACTGGCGTTCTGTTATCTGCTACAACAATTGCGCCAGCGTTTTGGCGATACGCCGCCGGCACAGGCCGATCTGACTGCAGCGCTCTCTGAGTTGACGCGCGAGATTGCCGCCTATGGCACCTTTAACATGATGCTGTCGGACGGCTCGGCCTTGTTCACCCATTGCTCGACCAATCTTTACTGCATCGTGCGCAAGCACCCGTTCGCCGAAGCGCATTTGTCGGATGAGGATGTCAGCGTCGATTTCTCGCAGCTCACCACGCCGCAGGACCGGGTCGCGGTGATTGTCACTCAGCCGCTGACCAGCAATGAAGTATGGACTAAATTCGCCGAGGGCGAATTGATCGTGTTTGTCGACGGCGAGCCGCTGCTGGCGTAATGACGCTTGGCTACGCATAGTCGATAGTCAGCGGCGCGTGGTCAGAGAAGCGCTCATCCTTATAGATGCCAACCGTGTGCGCCCGCGCTCCGATGCCGGGCGTGGTGATGTGATAATCGATACGCCAGCCGACGTTCTTGGCCCAAGCCTGGCCGCGGTTGCTCCACCATGTGTATTGCTCATCGCGCTTATCGACCTTGCGGAAGGCATCGACCAGGCCGACTTCATCGAACAGCTGCGTCAGCCAGGCGCGCTCCTCGGGCAAGAAGCCCGAATTTTTTTTATTGCCTTTCCAGTTTTTCAGGTCGATTTCCTGATGCGCGATGTTCCAGTCGCCACAGATCACCACTTCGCGGCCGCTCGCTTTGAGTTCCTGCAAATGCGGCAGAAAAGCTTCCATGAAACGGAATTTAGCAAGCTGCCGCTCCTCGCTTGACGAACCGGAAGGGCAATACAGAGAAATTACGGTCAGATCGCCGAAATCGCATTCGACGTAGCGGCCTTCGGCATCGAACTCGGCATTGCCGAAGCCGATGCGCACCGCATTCGGCGTGCGCTTGCTGTATAGGCCGACGCCGGAATAGCCTTTTTTCTCGGCATAGTGAAAATGGCCGACATAACCGGCAGGAGCCAGGAATTCCGGCGTCATGTCAGCGGCCTGGGCTTTCAATTCCTGAACGCAGACGAAATCGGTGGCTTGCTTTTCCATCCACTCGAAGAAACCTTTTCTTGCGGCCGAGCGAATGCCGTTGAGGTTGGCGGAAATGATTCTTAGCATGTTTGGGCGATAGGAAAAAAGTTGCAGGCAGAAATGCCGGGCATAAGGATAACCGATTCCACTCGGATGGCGCGTCGGTCATGGTGGTCAGTCATACAAAACATTGCCCCAAAGCAGGCACAGTGTTTGCACTTACTGCTGTGTATCGGATGAACTCCATTTAAAATGGCGGTTTGGTGTCGCTTTTGCCGGGCAAATAGCGACAAAATTTGTCAACTTAAACCGTCTGGAATGCATTTTGAACAATTTACGTCAACAATTTATTGAATTTGCGGTCAAGGCCGGGGTGCTGCGATTCGGCGAGTTTGTGACCAAGGCCGGGCGTACCTCGCCGTACTTTTTCAATGCGGGCATGTTTAACGAGGGCGCTGCGCTGGGTCAGCTGGCGCAATTCTATGCGCGCACCCTGATTGATTCGGGTTTGCAATTTGATATGTTGTTCGGGCCGGCTTATAAGGGCATTACGCTGGCATCGGCAACTGCGGTCGCGTTGGCAGCAGAAGGACGCAACGTACCGTTTGCGTACAACCGCAAGGAAGCCAAGGATCATGGCGAAGGCGGCAACATCGTCGGCGCTGAGCTGAAGGGCCGTGTGCTGATTATCGACGACGTCATTTCAGCTGGCACTTCGGTGCGCGAATCGGTGGAAATGATCCGTGCGGCTGGCGCCACGCCGTGTGCGGTGGTAATTGCGCTGGACCGGATGGAGCGCTCCGGCAAGGACGATGCGCTGTCGGCTAACTCCGCAGTCGAGGAGGTGACCAGGTCATATGGCATACCGGTGATTTCGATCGGCAACCTGAACGATTTGCTGGAATATATTTCCGGTGCCGGCGCCAATGCGGAACTGACGCGTTACAAGGCGGCAGTGGCGGCTTATCGGGAGCGATACGGCGTAGCCTGATCCGCGGTTTGATGCGACACGCAAGCCGTGGTTCTGGCGTTTTCTATGTGCTGCAGGAATAGAAAAAACTGTGTCGATACATGTCGTGGGTGGTGGGAATGAAGCGGATTGCGATAACTCTTGGACGCGGGTTGCTGTGCATGGTTGCGGGTTTGTCGCCGTTACTGGCGCACGGCCAGATTTTTACCTGCAAGGACGCGACCGGGCGCACGGTCACCGGCGATCATCCGATGCCGGAGTGCGCCGATCGCAAAATCGTCGAATTAAGCAAGACCGGCGTGGTCAAGCGAGAAATTCCTGCGCCGTTGACTGCCGAACAAAAGCGCCAGCAGCAACTGCTGGAGGACAAGCGCAAGGCTGAGACTGTGGCTGAAGATTTGCGTCGCCAACAGGACCGCGCCCTGTTGGCGCGTTACCGCAGCGAGGGCGATATCGAAGATTCGCGGCGCTATTACCTGTCGTTATCGCAAGATCTGGTCAAGCGCGACCAGGCCATGATCGACGATGCACGCAACCAACTCAAGGCCGCCAATACCGAAGCCGAATTCTATAAAAACCGCAAGACCCTGCCCGCAGAGCTGCGCAACAAGATGGACGAGGCAAACCGCGCCATTTCCGCCAACCAGAAGAGCATGGCCGATCATCAGGCCGAGATGGCGCGCATCAACGGCAAGTATGATGAAACGCTGAAGCACTACCGGGAACTGGTCAGCAACATGCCGGAGGCTCAGGGCGGGCGTTAGCCGCGGGGGCGATGAGGCGAGGTTTCGGGCGAAGAAAGCACGGCGGGCCATGGTTTTTTTGCCCACGCGTGTCACACAACAAATGCCAAGAACCGGCACGGGCGTCCAGCGCCCATGCCGCAAGCGCTCTTTAAGCCGTCAATTTCTGCTTCAACAGCTCGGTCAACTGCGCCGGATTGGCCTTGCCCTTGGTGGCCTTCATGGCCTGGCCGATCAAGGCGTTGAATGCCTTCTCCTTGCCAGCGCGGAATTCCTCGACCGATTTAGCATTCGCCGCCAGCACTTCATCGATGATTTTCTCCAGCGCGCCGCTATCGGAAATCTGCTTCAATCCTTTGCTTTCGATGATCTCGTCTGCCAGGTTTTCTTGTGCCGATTTCGCTTCCCACATCGCCCCGAACACTTCCTTGGCGATCTTGTTGGAGACGGTGCCGTCAGCGATTCGTTGCAGCAAAAGCGTCAGTTGCGCAGCGCTGACCGGGGCATCCGCGATATCGACATTTTCCCGGTTTAACGCCGAAGAAACATCGCCCATCAGCCAGTTGGCGGCAGGTTTGGCTTGTTGCTTGCCGGCCTTGGCAGTCACCGCTTCAAAGTAGCTGGCCATTGATTTCGATTGGGTCAGTACCGCAGCGTCGTATTCCGACAGGCCGAAATCGTTGACAAAGCGTTCGCGCATCGCGCCCGGCAATTCCGGCATGGTGGCGCGCACGCGTTCAACCCATTCGGCGCTGATGGCCAGCGGCGGCAGGTCCGGGTCCGGAAAGTAGCGGTAATCCTGCGAATCTTCCTTGCTGCGCATCGAGCGCGTCTCTTTCTTGTCAGGATCGTACACGCGGGTTTCTTGCACGACGGTGCCACCGTCTTCGATCAGTTCGATCTGACGGCGCACTTCGTAGTTGATGGCTTCTTCCAGGAAGCGGAATGAGTTCAGGTTCTTGATTTCGCTGCGGGTACCGTAAGCAGCCTGTCCCACCGGGCGCACCGAAACGTTGGCGTCGCAGCGGAACGAGCCTTCCTGCATATTGCCGTCGCAAATGCCCAGCCACATCACCAGCGAATGCAATGCCTTGGCGTAGGCAACCGCTTCGGCGGCGCTGCGCATATCAGGTTCAGTGACGATTTCCAGCAGCGGCGTGCCGGCACGATTAAGATCGATGCCGGTCATGCCTTGATAGTCTTCATGCAGCGATTTTCCGGCGTCTTCTTCCAAATGCGCGCGCGTCAACTGCACGCTGCGCAGTTCGCTCTTGCCGTCTTTCTCCAGCACGAAGGAAACCTTACCGCCCTGAACCACAGGAATCTCGAACTGGCTGATCTGGTAGCCTTTCGGGAGGTCTGGATAGAAATAATTTTTCCGCGCGAAAATTGATTGCGGTGCAATCTTCGCATTCACCGCCAGACCGAACTGAATTGCGCGCTCTACGGCGCCGCGGTTCAGCACTGGCAATGCGCCCGGCAGCGCCAGGTCAACCGGGCTGGCCTGAGTGTTGGGAGTAGCGCCGAACCGCGTCGATGCGCCACTAAAAATTTTTGAGTTGGTCGAGAGTTGCGTATGCGTTTCCAGACCGATCACGACTTCCCACTGCATAATAATTCCTCATCTGATTAGTTGGCGACAGCCTCGCTCGGATAGCGTAATTTGGCGCACGGCGGTGCCTTTTAATGTTCTCCGAGCGGCTTTTCCCCACAATTATTTTTGTTCGTAACTGCATGTACCGGTTTTTAAGTCTACCGACAGTGTCGTAAAATTTCCTCTTGATCCGCACAGTGCCGGGCAACTCGGTATGACGTGCAGCTTATCGCCATCGCGCTGCAGGCGGATACTGCAATTCATGCCGTGATTGAAAAAATCGTAGCCGCGTCGCTGGCGCGCCGCTGCCGGATCTTTCAACGTAATCCGCCAGTTTTCCCTGGCGCCGTCGCGCTGCACCTCTGCCTGCGGATCGTCGCTGCTGTCGATGCTACATTCGAAACCGTGGGTCGGCCGGTACAGCGCCGATTCCCAGCGCAATGCCTCGATGCGCTTGCCGTTGAGCCTGAATTCTCCGGTATCGCCGTAAATCACCTTTTCACCATCTTCATTGCGCGTCATGTTGCAGCCGAATTTAGTCTGCAACTGTTGCGCCTGGGCGAGCGGCGCCAGCAGCGCCGTTGCCAGTACAAACAGCAGCAGGCCGGTGCGGCGGCGGAAGTTGTTGCGTAAGGTCGATGGCATGGTGTGCTTTACTTTTTAATCCGGCGCGCGCAGGTGCCAGTCGGTTACGCGCTGGTACTGGTGCGCGACGTTCAGTAATCTGGCTTCATCATAGTAATTGCCGATGATTTGCAGCCCAACCGGTCGCCGCCCGTTCTTCTCGCCCTGGCCGAAACCGCATGGGATCGAAATGCCGGGCAAGCCGGCCAGGCTGGTCGACAGGGTGTAAATATCGGCCAGATAATTGGCCACCGGATCGTTGGCCTTGGAGCCAAGATCCCAGGCCACGGTCGGCGCTACCGGCCCCATGATGACGTCGCACTGGCGGTTCGGGCCGCTTAGCGCATTCTGGAAATCTTCGGCGATCAGGCGGCGGATTTTTTGCGCTTGCAAGTAATAAGCGTCGTAATAACCATGCGAAAGCACATACGCGCCGACCAGTATGCGGCGCTTTACTTCGTCGCCGAAGCCTTCTGCGCGTGATTTCTTGTACATGTCGGCCAGGTCTTTGTAATCTGCTGCGCGATGGCCGTAGCGGACGCCATCGAAGCGGCTCAGGTTAGACGATGCCTCGGCCGGTGCGATGACATAATAGACCGGGATTGACAGCTCGGTTTTGGGTAGCGAAATCTCAACCAGCTTGGCACCCAGCTTTTCATATTCGTGCAGCGCGGCACGTACCGCCTGTTCGACATCCGGCGCCAGGCCCGCGCTGAAATATTCGCGCGGAATGCCGATACGCAGACCCTGCAGGTCGTTGTTCAGGTCGCGGCTGAAATCTTCTTTTGGACGTTCCAGGCTGGTTGAATCGCGTGCGTCGAAGCCGGTCATGGCGTTGAGCAGCAAGGCGCAGTCTTCCGCGGTTTGTGCAATCGGGCCAGCCTGATCGAGCGATGAAGCAAAGGCGATCATGCCAAAGCGCGAGGCGCTGCCGTAAGTCGGTTTGATGCCTGTCACGCCGCACATGGCCGCCGGTTGGCGGATTGAGCCGCCAGTGTCGGTTGCGGTGGCTGCTGGCGTCAGGCGCGCGGCAACTGCGGCGGCCGAACCGCCGGACGAACCGCCCGGAATTGCGCTCTTGTCCCATGGGTTCTTGACCGCGCCGAAATACGAATTTTCATTCGACGAGCCCATCGCGAATTCGTCGCAATTCAGCTTGCCCAAGGTGACCATACCGGCGTTGTTGAAGTGTTCAACAACGGTCGCGTCAAATGGGCTGATGTAATTTTCCAGCATCTTCGAGCCGGCGGTGGCGCGCCATCCGCGCGTGACGAAAATATCCTTGTGAGCGATCGGCACGCCGGTAAGCACGGTGCTGTCGTTTTTCGACAAGCGCAGATCGGCTGCGCGCGCCTGTTGCAGTGTCAGATCCTGGTCAACGTGCAGAAAAGCGTTGAGATCACTTTCCGCGATTTTAGCCAGATACAGTTTTGCCAACTCTTCGGCGGAAATTTTCTTTTCGTGTAGCAGTGCCGACAATTGTTTGAGTGTTTTGGTATGCATGAGTACTTTTAAATATTAACTTTGCGTGACAGCCGCTCAGGCCGGGGACGACAAACCGCTTGCGGCGCAGCGCAAGCGCGCGCGAACCGGTTTATTCAATCACCTTTGGCACCAGATAGAGGCCGTCTTCGGTGGCCGGAGCAACCGCCTGATATGCTTCGCGCCGGTCAGGCTCGGTGACCTCATCTGCGCGCAGGCGCAGGCAAAGATCAGCACGAATCGCTGCTATCGGATGGCTCAGCGGCGCGATGCCGGTCGTGTCGACGGCGCGCATTTGTTCGACCAGACCGAAGATGCCGTTGAGTTTGTCCAGAGTCGATGCGGCTTGGTCTTCGGTGAGTTCCAGGCGTGCCAGATTGGCAATGCGTTTAACGTCGGAAAGTGCTAATGACATGGTTTTCAATGGCGCACCGGAGCACGCTTGCATAAAGGATGGTTAAAAGAAGAAGGCAGATGCTTGTAGGGGGAATCCTAAAATTTTGTGGAAAGCAAGCATTTTGAGCGCCATACGCCCTAATTTGAGTCAAATTATAAGGTAGAATGTTGCGTCCATGCGGCAGGTAATCGATCTTTGCCATGCGCCGGATACGAGACATATTAGACACCCCCCCCTAAAAAACGTACTTAAGCGCACCATTGTTGCGCATTGGAACAATTCATGTTTGGATTTTTACGCAGTTACTTTTCGAATGACCTGGCGATTGACTTGGGTACCGCGAATACGCTGATTTATGTACGCGATCAAGGTATTGTCTTAGACGAGCCTTCGGTTGTTGCGATTCGCCAGCAGGGCGGCCCTAACGGTAAGAAGACGATTCAAGCTGTAGGTAAGGAAGCAAAGCAAATGCTGGGTAAGGTTCCCGGCAATATTGAAGCGATCCGTCCGATGAAAGATGGCGTGATCGCCGACTTTACCGTCACCGAGCAAATGCTCAAACAATTTATCCGCATGGTGCACGACACCAAGCTCTTCAAGCCATCCCCACGCATCATCATCTGCGTACCTTGCGGCTCGACCCAGGTTGAGCGCCGGGCGATTCGTGAGTCCGCGCTGGGTGCCGGCGCTTCTCAGGTGCTTCTGATTGAAGAGCCGATGGCGGCGGCAATCGGCGCTGGCTTGCCGGTGTCGGATGCAACCGGTTCGATGGTAGTCGATATCGGCGGTGGCACTACCGAAGTCGGCATCATCTCGCTGGGCGGGATGGTCTACAAGGGTTCGGTCCGTGTCGGCGGCGACAAGTTCGACGAAGCCATCGTCAATTACATCCGCCGCAATTACGGCATGTTGATCGGCGAACAAACCGCAGAAGCGATCAAGAAGGCCATCGGTTCGGCCTTCCCGGGTTCGGAAGTGCGTGAAATGGAAGTCAAGGGACGCAACCTGTCCGAAGGCATCCCGCGCTCATTCACTATCTCTAGCAATGAAATTCTGGAGGCGTTGACCGATCCGCTCAACAACATCGTATCGGCGGTCAAGAACGCCCTGGAACAGACGCCGCCGGAACTTGGCGCCGACATCGCCAAAAAGGGCATGATGCTGACCGGCGGCGGCGCGCTGCTGCGCGATCTGGATCGCCTGTTGATGGAAGAAACCGGCCTGCCGGTGATCGTCGCCGAAGATCCGCTGACCTGCGTGGTGCGCGGTTGCGGCATGGCACTGGAGCGCATGGACAAGTTGGGTTCGATTTTTTCTTACGAGTAAGCCAGGCTGATGCGATGCGCGCCCTGCCTCTCCATGTCGCTATTGAGGTTGGGTGACGGCAACCGGATCGGTGCGTCGCTGCATCGGTGCCTGCGGCTCGCTTGCGTAGCGACGCCAGTTCCGTTAAGGCGATACCGGCAATCGGGCGGGCGCGCCGGCGAGTGCGACAACCGATGCTGTGCATGCCTAGGCCGCCCGCCGCTGACCAATCTCAATCTGTCTGTTATTGATGGAATATAGTCCACCACCTCTCTTCAAACGAGGTGCTTCGGCGCGCGCCAAGGCGGTGATATGCACGCTGCTGGCGCTGGCGCTCCTGATTGCCGATTCCCGGCTTCATGCCTTGCTTATAGTGCGGCAAGCGGTCGGTACCGCGCTGTATCCGTTGCAGATGGCAGCCTTGATGCCGCGCGACGCGGCGAATAAGGTCGTCGATTATTTTTCTGCACTCTCGACGGTGGAGAAAGAAAACCAGGCATTACGCAGCCAGCAAGGCGCGCGTGCGCAGCAGTTGCAGCAGGCGCAATTGCTTGCCGCTGAAAATGCACAACTGCGCAAAATGCTGGGAGCGCAGCAGCGCTTGCAAGTAAAGTCGGTGATGAGTGAAATCCTGTATGACGCGCGCGATCAGTTTGCGCGCAAGGTGATCATGGATCGCGGCTCCCAGCAAGGTGTTGCCACCGGCCAGCCGGTGATTGACGATGCTGGCATCGTCGGCCAGGTGACGCGTGTTTTCCCTTTCACTTCCGAGGTAACGCTGTTGACCGATAAGGATCAGGCGATCCCGGTGCAGGTGCTGCGCAATGGCTTGCGCAGCGTCGCTTACGGTCGCGGCCAGTCCGGATATCTCGATTTGCGTTTCATGTCCTACAATGCCGATATCCAGAAGGGCGACCTGCTGGTGACATCCGGTATCGATGGCGTTTATCCGGCCGGTTTAGCGGTCGCCAAGGTGGTTCAGGTGGAGAGTAAGTCGACCGATGCCTTCGCCCATATTGTTTGCGAACCGGTGGCCGGCATCGATCGCCACACCCAACTGCTGATTTTGCTGGTTGACCCGAATCCGGTGGCCCGGCCCGACGACGAGCCGGCCGTTGTCAACAGCAAGAATGATGTACTCAACAAGCGCCGCCTGACCGATAGCACCCGCGACAAGACGGGGGCCGCGAAAGAAGTCGCTAAAGACGCTGCCAAGGATGGCGGCCCGGAGGCGGCACGCAAGAACCAAAATCCCCGCAGCGCCGGAGTCAGATGATGCGCCCTCATTACATCCTGTTGCCCGCCAATCCGTTGTTCATTGCGATGACGTTGCTGTTGGCTTTTCTGTTGAATCTGCTGCCTTGGGGGCAGTGGAACGGCGTGCCCGATTTTGTCGCGCTGGTGCTGGCTTTCTGGAGCATTCATCAACCGCGCAAGATCGGTATCGGCATCGCCTTTTGCATGGGCTTGCTGATGGACGTGCACGAAGCCACGCTGCTCGGACAGAACGCGTTGGCCTATACCCTGCTGTCTTATTTTGCGATCATGATCCATCGCCGCGTTCTGTGGTTTCCGGTCAGCGTGCAAGTCTTGTACGTGTTCCCGCTGATGTTGATGACGCAAGTGGTGCAACTTGTGATCCACATATCGGTTAGCGGTAAATTCCCGGGCTGGTTGTATTTTGCCGAAGGCTTCATCTCGGCGGCGCTGTGGCCGATCGTGGTCTGGCTGTTGCTTGCGCCGCAACGACGTGCAGTAAACCGTGACGACAACCGTCCCATTTAGTCGCTGCAACAGCGTCAGCGGCAGGCTGTATAGTTTGTCGATGCTGTCATCGCAGTTGGCGTATCCGCTGGTGCAATATTAACTATGACCGAATTCAAAAACACAGAACGTGAACTACGAAACTTCCGTCTGCGGATCACCGCCGCCATCGTGTTCGCGTTGATCTGCTTCGGCTTGCTGTGCGCGCGCTTTATCTGGCTGCAAGTTGTGCGTCACGATGCCTACGCGGCACAGGCCGAGGATAACCGCATTTCGCTGGTGCCGGTGGTGCCTAACCGCGGCCTGATCATGGACCGTAACGGCGTTGTCCTGGCGCGTAACTATTCTGCCTATACGCTGGAAATCACCCGCTCCAAAATCAAGGGCGACCTCGAAAGCGTGATTGACGATCTGGCGCAAGTCGTCACCATCACTCCCAAGGACCGGCGCCGCCTCAAGAAACTGCTGGAAGACTCTAAGAGTTTCGCCAGCCTGCCGATCCGTACTCGTCTGAGCGTTGAGGATGTGGCGCGCTTCACCGCGCAGCGCTATCGCTTCCCCGGCGTTGATGTGCAGGCGCGTCTGTTCCGCCAATACCCGCTGGGAGATGTGGCCGCGCATGTGATTGGCTATATTGGCCGCATCAACCAGCGCGATGCCGACCGCATTGACGACAGCGACGAGGCGGCTAACTATAAAGGCACCAGTTACATCGGCAAGGACGGCGTAGAGAAAAGCTATGAGCGGCAACTGCACGGCACCACCGCATATGAAGAGATTGAGATTGCCGCCAGCGGCCGTGCGGTGCGCAGCATGTCGCACGTATCGGCAACGCCTGGCGACAATCTGATCCTGTCGATCGATATTGAACTGCAAAAAGTCGCCGAGGAAGCATTTGCCGGGCGGCGTGGCGCACTGGTGGCGATCGAGCCGTCCACCGGCGATGTGCTGGCCTATGTCTCGCAGCCGTCCTTCGATCCCAACCTGTTTGTTGAAGGTATCGACCAACAGAGCTGGGACGAGTTGAACAATTCTCCCGATCATCCGCTGATCAATCGTCCGATGAGTGGCACCTATGCCCCCGGCTCGACTTATAAGCCTTTCATGGCGCTCGCCGCGCTGGAACTGGGCAAGCGCACCACATCCTTCGCCATTAACGATATCGGCTATTTCATGCTGGGCGGCCATCAGTTCCGCGATGACAAGGTGGGCGGCCATGGTCGGGTCGACATGTACAAATCGATCGTCGAATCGTGCGACACCTATTACTACATGCTGGCCAACGATCTCGGCCCGGATACCATCCACGATTTCATGAAGCCGTTTGGTTTCGGCCAGTTGACCGGCATCGATCTGGAACATGAGCAGCGCGGCATCTTGCCGTCTACCGACTGGAAACGCAAATACTACAAACGGGTAGCTGCGCAAAAATGGGTCGGCGGCGACACCATTTCGCTTGGCATCGGCCAGGGTTTCAACGCCTTTACGCCGTTGCAGATGGCACATGCGGTAGCAACGCTGGTCAACGACGGCGTGGTGATGAAGCCGCATCTGGTGAAGATCGTTGAAGATGGCAACACGCACAAGCAGACCCAAACCGTGCCGAAAGAAAGCTATCGGATTCCACTGAAACAGGAAAATATCGAGTTCATCAAAAAAGCGATGGTCGGCGTCACGCGCGAAGGCACCGGCAAGGCCATCTTTGCCGGTGCCGGCTATGAGTCAGGCGGTAAAACCGGAACCGCGCAGGTGCTTGGTATCAAGCAAGGCGAAAAATACGACAAGCGGCACAATGGCACGCGCCTGGCCGACAATGCCTGGTATGTCGGTTTCGCGCCGGCTGACAAACCACGCATCGCGATTGCGGTGATTGTCGAAAACGGCGGCTGGGGAGCTTCTACGGCAGCGCCGATCGTGCGCAAGGCGATGGATTATTATTTGTTAGGCAAACGTCCTGGCGTTGCCGGTAAAACAGCGGCGCTAGCCGTTGGACCAGCGGACAATACCGAGCCTGCAGCGCCGTCCGACGCCGAAGTCCGGCGACAAAGCCGAAGAAAGCTATAAACCCGGCGAGGCAACCCCGGCAGTCGCGAGTGACGAGAGGAATCATGAATCTGACAGACAAACATAATATATGGCAAAGCATCAAATCGTACATCACGGTATTTGATGGCGCACTGTCGTTGATCTTGTTTCTGATTCTGTCGGTCGGTATTGTTACCCTGTACTCGGCTGGCATCGATTTTCCGGGGCGGGTGGAAGATCAGTTGCGTAATATCCTGGTGGCGTTCGTGATCATGTGGGTGGCTGCCAACATTCCGCCACAGACCTTGATGCGGTTTGCCATCCCGGTGTACGCGCTTGGTGTGTCGCTGCTGATCGCGGTGGCGGTATTCGGCATCGTAAAAAAGGGATCACGCCGCTGGATCAATATCGGTATGGTCATCCAGCCTTCCGAAATCATGAAAATTGCGATGCCGCTGATGCTGGCCTGGTACTTCCAGAAACGCGAAGGCATGATCAACTGGCGCGACTATCTGGTTGCAGCGTTGCTGCTGGCGTTGCCGGTGGGGCTGATCATCCGTCAGCCGGATCTGGGCACCGGCACGCTGGTGATGGCGGCCGGGTTCTATGTGATTTATCTGGCCGGGCTGTCGTGGCGTATCTTGATTGGCCTGGCGCTGGCGGTTGGCGCCAGCCTGCCGGTGCTATGGTCGGTATTACATGATTATCAGCGACAGCGAGTGATGATGCTGATCGATCCCAGCTCCGACCCGCTTGGCAAGGGCTTTCATATTATCCAGTCGGCCATTGCAGTCGGATCAGGCGGTATTTTTGGCAAGGGTTGGTTAAAGGGTACGCAAGCCCATCTGGAATTCATCCCGGAGCGCACCACCGATTTCATCTTTGCAGTATTTTCAGAAGAGTTCGGCCTGATCGGAAATGGTGTGCTGCTGTTCTTGTACCTCTTGTTGATCGGCCGTGGCATGATGATCGCGGTCAATGCGCCGACCATGTTTACGCGGCTGCTGGCCGGTGCCATCACGTTGATTTTCTTTACTTATGCCTTCGTTAATATGGGCATGGTCAGCGGCATCTTGCCGGTGGTCGGCGTACCGTTGCCGCTGATGAGCTATGGCGGTACCGCGCTGGTGACGCTGGGCCTGGGGGCTGGCATACTGATGAGCATTCAGCGCCATCGCAAGTTGATACAGACTTGATTGCCAACATGCCGCGCTTGAACTTACATGGCAAGCATACGGTCCATCGATTCAATCATTGCGGTTGCCGCTCATAGTCGCCTAATTGTTGCACCAGCGGTTGCATTAGCGGTTGCATTAGCGGTTGCACCAGCGGTTGCATTAGCGGTTGCATTAGCGGTTGCATTAGCGGTTGCATTAGCGGTTGCATTAGCGGTTGCATCAAATGTTGGATTAACTGTTGGATTAACTGTTGGATTAACTGTTGCATTAATCATCGCGTTAATCGTTGCATTAGTCTTTGGATTAATCATCGAATTGTCAGGGAGGGTGCATGCAATTCAGCCGTAACCGACATCTTTTTAGTCTTGCAGGATATGCAAGTGCGCTACTGCTGTCGCTGATTCTGGTTGGCTGCGGCAGCCCTCCGACAGCGCCTGCCGCAGCCGTTTCACCGGCCAAGACTGCTGCCAGCAACAGCGTCGGCCGCGGGATTCCGGCGTTGCCGCCGGCAGGTTCAGGGCGCGGCGGTTACTACAAGGATGATGGCCCGGGCGACGCGATACCGGAAGGTTTGCTCGATGTGCCGGACGCGATTCCGACCGTCGAACCCTATTCGCGCACCGGCAACAAGCCCTATGTTGTGTTCGGCAAAACCTACACGCCTATCACCGATGACCAGCCTTTCAAGCAGCGCGGCATCGGCAGTTGGTACGGCAAGAAATTCCACAAGCAGAGAACTTCGTCGGGCGAACCGTACGATATGTACAAGATGACGGCCGCGCATCCGACCTTGCCGATTCCGTCATACGCCCGGGTCACCAACCTGAAAACCGGCACCCAGGTGATTGTTCGGATCAATGACCGTGGGCCGTTCCACTCCAGCCGGATCATCGATCTGTCCTACACCGCAGCGCTGAAACTCGGTTACCTCGGCAGCGGCAGTGGCGAACTGGAAGTTGAACGCTTGCTGCCGGCTGACATCATCGCCATGAAAAAACAGTTGCAGAACGGTGCGCCTGCGGCAGCACCGTCGTTGCAGCAGGCCCAGGCCGAGCCGCTTAGAGACAATGGCGGCCCGGCAAGCGTGACGACTGAATCGGTAGATACGCCAGTGCTGAAAGCACAGACGCTGCTGCCCGATCCCGCGTCATCTTCTTTAGCGACGAGCGCCGCGCCGGGTTTGGTATCGACACCGCCATCGAGTCATGGCGGCGCTGCCCTGGCAAGCGGTTTCTACATTCAATTCGGCGCCTATTCCCAGCAAGCCAATGCCGAAGGGGCCCGTAGCCGCCTGATGCAGGATTTATCCGGACTGGTCAACTCCTTCAGCAGCGTTGCTGTCAATGGTCTGTATCGCTTGTATGCCGGGCCCTATGCTAGCCGGGTCGATGCCGACAGCTTGTTGCCGCAAATCCGCCAACGCACTGGGGTTAATCCGATTGTGGTGCAGCGCTAGAGCGCAGTCCCGCCCATCTCCCTGGTGTGGAAAGCGCTTGAGCAGAAGTGAGTAGTCGTTGGTAGTAGTTAGAGTAGCTACTACTAGCCAGTTGCGCCGCGCGTTGCTGTGGCGCATTGGCGTCTTCAATTCCATGCGCTCCGGCTCCGTCCCGGAAAATCGCCTCTGTTCTGGATCGCGTATTGTCATCTGTCATCGGCGCTAACATGCCGCTAGTCATCGGCGCAATGGCCGGCGTCGTCAAGATCCAGTCTTATCGTCTTGCCGATGCCGGCAAAACCATCAAAAAACAGCCCAATCCAGCGCGACTAAAGCGTGCTGCTGAGGCGACGGCGACGGCCCGCGCAACCGCTTTCGGCCAGTTTTGAAGTAACGCACAAAAATAGGCAAAACTGCTTAAATTAGACGCAAAAGAGCATTTTTTAGACGACGTAAGTGACCAAAAAACACACTGTAGATTGTCTACATTTTTTGGTTTGTAACCGAATGGTCATAAAACGTTCATACGCCTGACATATTTGACCGCAATACTTCGCCCATTCGAAAAGCCCATTGGCGGTGTACATCATGGTTGAAATCAAAGGTTTATCTCAGACATTCCGGGGCGGGTTTCGGGCTCTGGATAATGTATCCCTATCGTTTGCTCAAGGCGAAATGGTGGCGCTGATTGGTGCATCCGGTTCTGGAAAATCGACGTTGTTGCGGCATATTTCCGGGTTGATGTCTGCGGACGCGAGCGGCGGCGAAATTACTATCGATGGCAAGCTGGTGCAGAAAGACGGCGTCGTCGACCGCAATATCCGTGCGGTGCGCGCAAACGTCGGTTTCGTGTTCCAGCAGTTCAATCTGGTCGGCCGCTTGCCGGTCCTGACCAATGTCCTCACCGGTGGCTTGTCGCGCATTCCGCTTTGGCGCAGCTGCTTTAAATTGTTTACTGCAGAAGAAAAAGCGCTGGGTCTGGAGGCGCTGGCACGTGTAGGCATCTCCGATCACGCCTACAAACGCGCTTCGGCGCTGTCCGGCGGTCAGCAGCAACGCGCTGCAATCGCCCGCACTATCGTACAAAAAGCTCGCATCGTACTTGCCGACGAACCGATCGCTTCGCTTGATCCGGAATCGGCACGCCGTGTGATGCAAACTCTGGCCGACGTCAATCAGCGCGATGGCAGTACCGTGCTGGTGTCGTTGCACCAGGTCGATGTGGCGCTGCGCTTCTGTCCGCGAACCGTGGCTCTGCACAAGGGCCGCGTGGTATACGACGGTCCTTCCAGCGCGCTCACGGAGCCGATGCTGCGCGAGCTGTACGGTAGTGAGGCAGAAGACATTATCGGCGCCTCCAATACGCTGACTCGTCCTGCCGCAGAAGCAGCGACAACCGTCGACAACATACCGCCGCTGGCGGTTACTGCCTGAACCGAATCAGGCCGGGCAACAAAACAGCTATCGCACTAATACTACCCAACCAATACCACCCAACTCTCATAACAATCAGGAGTTTTAAATCATGTTTGCAAAATTATTTTCCGGTGTGGCCATCGCAATGTTGGCAGTGACTTCCTCCGCCGGATATGCTGATGACGCCAAGGTACTTAACTTCGGCATCATCTCGACCGAGTCGTCTCAGAACCTGAAGCATGACTGGCAGCCCGTGCTGGATGAAATGAGCAAGCGCATCGGCATCAAGGTTAATGGCTTCTTCGCTTCCGACTATGCCGGCATCATCGAAGGTATGCGTTTCGGCAAAGTACAGATGGGCTGGTTTGGCAACAAGTCGGCGATGGAAGCGGTTGACCGTTCCAGCGGCGAAGTGTTTGCACACGTGGTCAATGTGGACGGCACATCCGGTTATTACAGCCTGGTCGGCGTGCAAAAAGATAGCCCATACAAGAGCATCGACGACGTTCTGAAAAACTCCAAGAATCTGACTTTCGGTATCGGAGATCCGAACTCGACTTCCGGTTTCCTGCTGCCGAACTATTACATCTTCGCCAAGAACAATATCGATCCGAAGACCGCGTTCAAAGTAACCCGCACCTCAAATCATGAAGCCAACATCCTGGCAATCGCCAACAAGCAGATCGATTCTGCTGTGTTTGCATCCGATACGATGGATCGCATCGAAGAGCGCCAGCCGGCTGTCGCCAAGGAAGTACGCATCGTTTGGAAATCGCCGCTGATCGTCGCCGATCCGCTGGTATGGCGCAAGGATTTACCGGCCGACACCAAGGCCAAGATCAAGGAATTCTTTGTCACCTATGGCAAGACCGGTCCTAATGCAGCCCAGGAAAAAGCGCAATTGGCCAAGTTGCAGTACAGCGGCTTTGTCGAATCCAATGACGCCCAATTGAACCCGATCCGCCAGCTGGAACTGTTCAAGCAAAAAGGCAAGATTGAATCCGATGCCAACCTGAGCGCTGATGAAAAGAAGTCCAAGCTGGATGAAATCAATCGCAAAATGTCCGACCTGGTCAAATCCTAAGCAATGACAAGTTCTGTACCTGTGAAAATGCCAGCAACTTTTCCTGAGCCGCCCAAGCAGTCGATTGGCCGCACGTTGTGCTGGGCGGTGCTGCTGGCCGCCCTGATCGCGTCCTGGAAAGGCGCCGACATGCGGCCGCTGGAACTGTTGCGCGACGGCGGTAATATGGGCTCCTATGCGGCCAGCTTCTTCCCGCCGGATTTCCATGAATGGCGCACCTACCTGCAGGAGTTGTTGGTGACCGTACAGATCGCGGTCTGGGGCACAGTCCTGGCCGTGGTGTGTGCCGTGCCCTGCGGTCTGCTGGCATCGTCCAACATCATGCCGGCCTGGGGTAACCAACCGGTGCGCCGCCTGATGGATGCGGCGCGCGCCATCAATGAAATGGTGTTCGCGATGCTGTTCGTGGTCGCGGTAGGATTGGGGCCTTTTGCCGGGGTGCTGGCGTTGTTTGTGGCAACCACGGGGACTTTATCGAAACTGTTTTCGGAAGCGGTCGAAGCCATCGATCCGCAACCGGTCGAAGGAATCCGGGCTACCGGCGCCAACGCGCTGGAAGAAATCGTCTACGGCGTGTTGCCGCAAGTGATGCCGCTCTGGATTTCCTACGTGCTGTATCGTTTCGAAGCCAATGTCCGTTCAGCGACGGTGGTCGGTATGGTCGGTATGGTCGGTGCTGGCGGTATCGGCGTGATTCTGTGGGAAGTGATCCGCAGTTTCGAATACGCTCAAACTTGTACCACACTGATCATGATCATGATCGTGGTTGCGGTTGGCCTGATCGATCTGGTGTCGTCGCGTTTGCGCAAGCTGTTTATTTAATCAAGTTTCATTACGGATTCCCGTTGATGGCGCATCGCTTGCGAGGTATCGCAAGTTGATAGCGCCATTTTTTTGTGTGTCGGATTTTCGTGATGATCTGTGTTTTCTGCCGCATTCCGACATGGAGTAAAGGCGTATGACTTCCCCCGCTTCCATCGATTCATCAGCGCACGTAACCATAGAGGTGCGCCAGGCGACTCTTAACGATGCCGAAACCCTGGTGGCGCTGCTGGCCGAAATGGACGACGAACCGACGCGCAACACGACCCTGGATGCCGACGGCGCTCGCCAGATCATGGAGAAGATGGGCGCCTATCCGGATTTCCGGGCCTATCTGGTCTTTGCCGATGGCATTGCAGTTGGCACCTTCAGTATCCTGGTATTTTGCAGCCTGACCCACGAAGGAACGCAGCAAGCGGTGCTAGACGCCGTCGTCATTAGCCGCGCTCGTCGCGGCCAAGGCATCGGGAGCGTGATGCTCGATCACGCGTTGCGGATTGCCGGTGAGGCCGGTTGCTACAAAATTGCGCTGTCGTCTAACCTGAAACGCATGGACGCTCACCGTTTTTACGAGAATTTTGGCTTCAGGCAGCATGGCATCAGCTTGGCAATTGCGCTGCCCAAGGGGTGAAAATCATGCCGATAGTGGCGCTACAGGAGTGCAACAGGGCTTCAACAGCAGGCCGATGGCGGCCTGATGACAGGCCAAGCCCAGATCAATGCCGCTGAGGCATGGGAGACTCTTGGCGCAGGTGCATAATGTGCGGATCGCCTGAGGAGAAAAAATCTTGTCCAATTCGGAAAATCAACAACCGACCAACGCATTCATCGTCGCCACCGCGGCCGACGGCGCGCAAGTGCAGGTTACCCTGCACGGCGGCCACGTCTGCTCCTGGTGCACGCCGGACGGCGTCGAACGGTTGTTCATGAGTCCGCTGAATAGCTGGCGTAGCGACAGCGCAATTCGCGGCGGTATTCCTGTCATTTTTCCGCAATTCGCCAGCGAGGGGCCATTACCCAAGCACGGTTTGGCTCGTCTCAGTCAGTGGGGTTTGCTGGAATCGTCGCAGCAAGCCGACGGCAGCGGATTACTGCGACTAGGCTTGAGCGAATCTGCGGCAACAAGAAAAATTTTCCCGCAGGCCTTTGCGTTAGAGCTACGCGTTAAGTTCTCTGGTCAGAACCTCAACATTGCGTTGGTAGTGACGAACAACGACGAACAATCCTTCGATTTCACCTGCGCCTTGCATACTTATCTGAATGCGCAGATTGCCGCCACCGCGCTATACGGCCTCAATGGCTATCGCTACCGAGACTCAGCCGACGGGCGCCGCATCAAGCAAGCCGATGAAGAACCATTGCATATCACCAGGGAAGTAGACCGCGTGTATTTTGCGGTCAAGAAGCCGATCATCGCAAGCGGCCGTCAACACAGCATCATCGCAACCCAAGCCGGATTTGCCGATGCGGTGGTCTGGAACCCATGGGAAAACGGCTGCAAAAAAATTGCCGACCTGAAGCTTGATTCCTACCAGCATTTTGTCTGTGTGGAAGCTGCTACCGTCGAGCATCCGATAACGCTGGCGCCGCATGCCAGCTGGCGCGGGTATCAAAATCTGGAGTGCGTGACAGTCGTTTAACGTTAAACCAAATTCACCTCGCCTGCGATCATCCCGGTTCCCGACGTGATCTAATATAAACCTTACTGGGCCGCGCGCATGTGTGACCCTCCTTGCCGCAGTGATGTCCTGAACGTATTCCTTCCGAGTTCGGGACTCAGGGTGTGAAAAATCTGGTAAGGGGATGGGATACTGTCTGATATCGGCGCTGCAATGTAACCTGGTAACGGTCAATCAGATCAGGCAGGCGGCCCGCAAATTTTTCAATTTGAACGGGCCGTATTTGTTCAGTCGAACTGTCCGCCCTGCATCGGAAAAGCCCGTAAAAACTCCGCCGCCGGCAACCGCTTGCCGCCAGGCTTCTGCAATTCGGTGATGTGCAATGCGCCGCTGCCGCAGGCGACGATCAAGCCTTCTTGCGGGTCGGCGCTGATGATGCTTCCGGGCTTGTGCTGAGCATCGTGGGTGGCGACAACTTGTGCCTGCCACAGTTTCAGCGTGGTCCCCGCGAACGTCGCAGCAGCGGCTGGGAACGGATTGAATGCGCGGATTTTTCGCTCCAGCACTTCGGCCGGCAGTGTGAAGTCGAGGGCGGCTTCTTCCTTGCTGATTTTGGCGGCGTAGGTAATGCCTTGCCCGGGTTGCGGCGTGGCTGGCAAATTATTTTGTTCGAGGCGGTGCAGCGCTTCGACGATCATATCGCCGCCAAGCTTTGCCATCTTGTCGTGCAGGGAGGCGGTGGTCTCGCCGGCGCCGATCGGCAATTTTTCAATCAGCAGCATCGCGCCCGTATCCAGCCCCTGATCCATCTGCATGATGGTGATGCCGGTTTCGGTGTCGCCGGCTTCGATCGCCCGATGGATAGGCGCCGCACCGCGCCAGCGCGGCAGCAGCGAGCCGTGGATGTTAAGGCAGCCGTGCGGCGGAATGGTCAGCACGCTGGTCGGCAGGATCAGGCCGTAGGCGGCGACCACCATGACGTCGTGCGGTGTTGCTTGCAACAGCGCGTGCGTCTCCTTGGCAATATCCGGATACTTGCCGTCGAGTCGTAGCGATACCGGTTGCGCCACCGGTATCTGATGTGCCAGTGCGAACTGTTTGACTGGCGATGCCTGCAGTTGCATACCGCGCCCAGCCGGACGATCAGGCTGGGTCAACACCAGCGTGATATCGTGACCGGCATCGTGTAATGCTTGAAAAGCTACGGCGGCGAATTCGGGCGTACCCGCAAAGATAATTTTCATGGTGCGATCATAGCAATTGAGAGGCAGGGTTCAAGGGTCGGCAACGCCTGCTCTGACGATGACAGGCAGAACGGCGAATGAGTTGCTTGGACAATTAATTTTTGTGCAGGCGGTTGTGCAGCCAGCGCTGCAAACTAAAAGCAAAGCATCGCGGGCGTTGAATGTACGAAAGCGCAAGAGTCGGATGGCTGACGATTCTTGCGCTTGTTTCATAATCACAACAGTTTTATCTTGTTGCGTATTGCTTCTCGCGTTTCTGCCCGCGTTCTTCCTTGATCATTTTCGCCTTGATTCGGTTGCGCTTCAGCGGTGACAGGTATTCGACGAATACCTTGCCCTGCAGGTGATCCATTTCGTGTTGGATACAGACCGCCAGCAGGCCGTCGGCATCGATTTCAAACGGCTGACCATCAGCATCCAGAGCACGTACCTTGACGCGTGCCGGACGTTCGACGCCGTCGTAGACGCCGGGTACCGACAAGCAGCCTTCGTCGTAGATTTGTTTTTCTTCGCTGGCCCAGAGGATTTCGGGATTGATGAATACGCGCAGGTCGGTGCCGGTGTCGGAGGTGTCGATGACAATCAGCTGTTCATGGACATCGACTTGCGAAGCGGCTAGGCCGACGCCCGGGGCGTGGTACATGGTTTCGGCCATGTCGGCGATCAATTGTTTGAGGCGGGTGTCAAAAACTGTCACAGGCTTGGCAATTTTGTGCAAGCGAGCGTCAGGGTAGCGCAGGATATTTAATAAAGACATACGAGGGTGCTTAACAAATTAGGCTGTTGGGAACGGGGGTTTCTCTTGCTAGTTGAATCGATTATGGGCAAAATTTGATTCAATATGGCAAGTTTTTTGCTTTGTATCAATCAAAGCCATGGCGGCGAGCCGACAAGGGTATAGGCGCCAATTTAACGCAGTAACCACCGGAAACGATATGAAAAAGTTTAGCACAGCTGCACTCCTTCTTGCTTTATGCGCCGGATTTGGCATGTCGAGTGCGGCTTACGCGCAGGCGGCAGCGCCTAAGCGCTGCGAGTTTTTGGCCAATGCTCCAGATCAGCACGTGGTGGTGCGGGGCGATACGTTGTGGGGAATTTCCGGGCAGTTTCTACAGCATCCTTGGTGCTGGCCGCAAGTCTGGAGTCTGAACCAGGAGCAGATCCGTAATCCGCACTGGATTTATCCTGGGCAGATCGTGTATTTCGACCGCGCTAGCGGTCGCTTGCGCCTGGGCAATGACGCCGGTGGCGAGCCTGGTGTGGTCAAGCTGTCGCCGCAAACGCGGGTGCAGGGTATCGGGCGTGATGCCATCACTGCGATTTCGACCGATGCGATCGGCCCTTTTCTGTCGCAGCCTCTGATTATCGAGGAAGGCGAACTGGCGCATGCGCCGCACATCGTCGCGGTGCAGGACGGGCACTTGAATCTGGGTAAGGGCGACAAGGCCTATGTGCGCGGCGATCTGGGAGATGCCACCGCATTCCAGGTATTTCGTCCTGGCAACGCGCTCAAGGACCCGGTCACCGGCAAAGTCATTGCCAATGAAGCGTTGTACCTCGGCGCGCTCAAGCTCGATCGTAAAGGCCGCACGCCGGATGAGGCGCACACTTTCAGCGTGGTCGACACCAAGGAAGAAATGCAGGTCGGCGACCGTATTATTCCGCGTCCGCTCGAGCCGATCCTGAACTACGTGCCGCATGCGCCGGCCAACAACGTCGACGCCCGTATCGTGTCGATCTACGGCGGCGTCGCCACCGCTGCGCAGAACCAGATCGCAACGATCAATCAGGGCAAGGATGGCAATATCGATATCGGCACCGTGTTGCAACTGTATCGTTTTGGCAAAACCGTTGCCGATCCGTTCGATCGCAACAAGAAGGTCAAGCTGCCCGACGAACAATACGGTACCCTATTCATTTTCCGCGTGTTTAATCATATTTCGTATGGTTTGATCATGGAAGTTCAGAATACGGTCGACATTGGCGATGTTGCCAGGTCGCCGGAGTAACCTTAAAGGTTGGCGCTGTTAATACAGATAATTTTCTTGCCAGCGGCGGGTCAGATTTGACCTGCCGGACTGCTTCAGCGGATGACGCTGAGCTTGCCGCATGGTTGCGTCTGGAGCAGACCGACGGTGTTGGTCCCGATACCGGGCGCCGTCTGCTGGCGGCTTTCGGTTTGCCCTCCAATATTTTTTCCACATCGTTTTCCGCCCTGCAAAAAATCGTCCCAGAGCGGGTTGCCCATGCACTATTGGCATCGCCGTCGGATGCGTTGCTAGCGTTGATCGAACGCACTTTGGCGTGGCAGCAGCAGCCCGGTAATCATTTGTTGACGCTGGCTGACAGCGGCTATCCCCAGGCGCTGCTGGATATCGCCGATCCCCCTCTGATGTTGTACGTAAAGGGGCGCGCCGAACTGTTGGGCCGGCCATCGCTGGCCGTCGTCGGCAGCCGCAATGCCACCGTGCAAGGCATCGCCAATGCCGATCGCTTTGCCGAGACGCTCAGTCAGCGCGGCCTGACCATCATTTCCGGGCTGGCGCTGGGCATTGATGCCGCCGCCCATCAGGGCGGTCTGCGCGGTGTCGCCGGCAATCCAGACGGCGGCAGTACGGTGGCGGTGATCGGCACCGGTGCCGACATCGTCTATCCGGCGCGTAATCGCGAACTGGCGCATCGCATAGCCGAAGCAGGATGCATTATTAGCGAGTATCCACTCGGGATGCCAGGTATCGCCGCCAATTTTCCGCGCCGCAACCGCATTATCTCGGGTCTTTCGAGCGGCGTACTGGTGGTTGAGGCGGCGTTGAAATCGGGGTCGTTGATTACTGCGCGTATGGCAGCAGAGCAGGGGCGCGATGTGTTCGCGATTCCCGGTTCGATTCATTCGCCGCTGGCGAAAGGCTGTCATCAACTTATCAAACAGGGCGCCAAGCTGGTGGAGTCGGCGCAGGATATCCTGGAAGAACTGAGTGTATTGCGCGGCTTGGCGGCCCCGCGGGAAGTGCCGGATGAGCGCGCCGCAGCAGGCAAGCCAGACGTTACCGCCGATGGTGGTCAGAGGCTGCTGGCGGTACTCGGGTATGATCCGGTCAGCCTGGACCTGTTGGCGGCTCGCAGTGGTTGTGATGCGGCAACGTTGAATGCGCAGTTGCTGGCGCTAGAACTGGCAGGTCTGGTTGAGGTTCTGCCAGGTGCAATTTATCGGCGGATCGGCTGATGTGGCAGGATGTTACTGCGATATGCCCCGGATGCAAATTGTCGCTATCGGCAGCGTTGCGTCAATCCTGCGATACGCGACATGCATGTACATACTTGCATATTCGCAACGCAGCGGGCAATCATCTTTCTGTCACTTGTTTTACTCTTACCTTAGCGATACAGTAGATCCATGTTTGAAGTCCTCGTATACCTTTATGAAACTTATTATCGGCCCGACGCCTGTCCTGAACCGGAAGCGTTGGTCAAGAAGCTGTCGGCAATCGGCTTTGAAGAAGACGAGATCGCCAAAGCGCTCGGCTGGCTGACCGATCTGGCTGAAGCCAATCACGAATTCGCCGACAAGTATCCGCAACAGACAGCTTTTTCCTTTGGTATCCGCATCTACGCCCAGCAGGAGATCGACGTGCTGGGCATTCCCGCCATCGGCTTCATCCAGTTTCTGGAATCCGCCAAGATGCTCAACCCGGTCCAGCGCGAGATTGTCATCGAGCGTGCGTTGACTGTCAGCGAGACCCCGGTCCCGCTCGATAAGCTCAAGGTGATCGTACTGATGGTGCTATGGAGTCAAGGAAAGGAGCCGGACGGCCTGATGTTCGATGAACTGTTTATCGACGAAGACGATGATCCGGAGCCGCGCCAGTTACACTAACCCCGCTTGATGCCAGCCATGTCATGTGGATCGGGGCCGGCCGTGCTTGCGATTTTCCCAACAACCCGCTTATCATTGCCCGCAGTTGCCAAGTTGGCCTTGAGGTCCGCTCCGATGTTGATTAAGTTGTTTGCTGATATATTATGGAAAATTTCCAATTTGCAACAATTTCGAACATCAAGCACCGCCTTGAACATGATTAACCCATTGCGAGCACAAGCAAAATAATGCGCTGAAATAATGCGCGCCACTTTCGAGACGATACTATGAGTAAGACCCTCATCATTGCTGAGAAACCTTCTGTCGCGAACGATATCGCGAAGACGCTCGGCGGCTTCACCAAGCACGATGAGTACTTTGAATCCGACGAATACGTCCTGTCATCGGCCGTAGGCCATCTGCTGGAAATCGCGGTTCCTGAAGAATACGACGTCAAGCGCGGCAAATGGACTTTCACTCATCTGCCGATGATTCCGCCGCATTTTGCGCTCAATCCGATCGCCAAGACCGAATCGCGCCTCAAGGTGCTCAACAAACTGATCAAGCGCAAGGATGTCGCCGCCCTGATCAACGCCTGTGACGCCGGGCGCGAAGGCGAGCTGATTTTCCGCCTGATCGCGCAATATACGAAAGCCAGGCAGCCGGTCAAACGCCTGTGGCTGCAATCGATGACGCCGGGCGCGATTCGCGACGGCTTCACCCATCTGCGCGAAGACAAGGACATGCTGCCGCTGGCCGATGCTGCCCGTTGTCGCAGCGAAGCAGACTGGCTGATCGGTATCAACGGCACGCGCGCGATGACCGCCTTCAATTCGAAAGAGGGCGGTTTCTATTTGACCACCGTCGGCCGCGTGCAGACGCCGACCTTGTCCATCGTGGTTGAGCGCGAAGAGAAGATCAAGAAGTTCGTGCCGCGCGATTTCTGGGAAGTGCGCGCCGAGTTCGTTTGCGCGGCTGGTATTTACGAAGGCCGCTGGCTCGATACTGCGCACAAGAAGGATGAGAACGATCCGGAAAAGCGCGCCGAGCGCCTGTGGAGCAAGGCCGCCGCCGAATCGATCGTAGCCGCTTGCCGCGGCAAGATGGGCGCAGTGCGTGAAGAATCGAAGCCGACCACCTCGATGGCGCCGGCGCTGTTCGACCTGACCAGTTTGCAGCGCGAAGCCAACTCGCGCTTCGGCTTCTCCGCCAAGAACACGCTGGGCTTAGCGCAAGCGCTGTATGAGAAGCACAAGGTGCTGACCTATCCGCGTACCGATTCGCGCCATCTGCCGGAAGATTATCTGAACACCGTCAAGCAAACGCTGGAAACGGTCTCCGAGAACAACAATTACCAGCAGTTCGCTGCACAAATTCTGAACAAGGGCTGGGTCAAGCCGAACAAGCGGATCTTCGACAACACCAAGATCAGCGATCACTTTGCGATCATCCCGACCACGCAGGCGCCGAAGAATCTGTCGGAGCCGGAGCAGAAACTGTATGACCTGGTGACGCGCCGCTTCATGGCGGTGTTTTTCCCGGCTGCCGAGTTTCAGGTGACTACCCGCTATACCGAAGTGTCCGGCCATCAGTTCAAGACGGAGGGCAAGGTCATGACGAACCCGGGCTGGCTGGCGATCTACGGCAAGGAAGCCGCCGATGATAAGGACCCGGAAAACAGCGGCACGCTGGTTGCGGTAGCCAAGGATGAGAAGGTCAAGACCGACAAAATCAGTGCCAACGGTCTGGTCACCAAGCCGCCTGCGCGCTATACGGAAGCGACCTTGCTGTCCGCCATGGAAGGTGCCGGCAAGCTGCTCGATGATGGCGAGTTGCGTGAAGCGATGGCCGGCAAGGGCCTCGGCACGCCAGCCACGCGCGCTGCCATCATCGAAGGTTTGCTCAACGAAAAATACCTGCTGCGCGAAGGCCGCGAGATGATGCCTACGGCCAAGGCGTTCCAGTTGATGACCTTGCTGCAAGGCCTTGGCGTCGATGAACTGACCGAGCCGGAACTGACCGGCGAGTGGGAGCACAAGTTGTCGCAGATCGAGCGCGGCACCATCAGCCGTGAAGAGTTCATGCGTGAAATCGCGCAACTGACGCAGGTTATTGTCAAGCGCGCCAAGGAATACGATAACGATACGATCCCTGGCGACTACGCGACCTTGCTGGCGCCGTGCCCGAATTGCGGTAGCGTGGTCAAGGAAAACTACCGTCGTTTCGCCTGCACCAAGTGCGAATTCTCGATGAGCAAGACGCCGGGCAGCCGCCAGTTTGAAATTCCTGAAGTTGAGGAATTGCTGACCAAGCGCACCATCGGCCCGCTGCAAGGCTTCCGCTCGAAGATGGGCCGGCCGTTTGCGGCGATCCTGAAAATCAGCCGCGATGAAGAGATCAACAACTTCAAGCTGGAATTCGATTTCGGTCAGAACGATGGTGAGGGCGAAGATGGCGAGGGTGTCGATTTCAGCGGCCAGACCGCGCTTGGACCATGTCCGAAATGCGCCAGCGGCGTGTATGAAATGGGCTTGGCTTATGTTTGCGAAAAAGCCGTGGCCAAGCCGAAGGCCTGCGATTTTCGTAGCGGTCGTATCATCTTGCAGCAGGAAATTCTGCCGGAGAAAATGGTCAAGCTGCTCAACGATGGCAAGACCGATTTGCTGCCTGGGTTTATTTCGCAACGTACCCGTCGTCCGTTCAAGGCGTTTCTGGTCAAGGGCAAGGATGGCAAGGTGAGCTTCGAGTTTGAAGAGCGCAAAGCCAAGGCTCCCGCCAAGGGCAAGGCTAAGGCCGCAGCCGTCGAGGGCGAAGCCGATGAGGCCGGCGCAGTGGTAGCCAAGAAGCCGGCCGCCACCAAGGCGGTGGCGAAGAAGGCCGCGCCTAAACGGGTGGTCGCCAAGCGCAAAGCTGCATAAGTATTGCTCTTAGGGCAATTGAGGGCCGTTCAGTGTAGACTGAGCGGCTTTTTTTCGCTGTATCTGGTGCTATGATCAACAGAGCGCAAACGTTTGCGCGTTAAAATTGACGGCATGCCGATCCGACGAACATGCCGCGCCCAGTGCGTTTAATAATAATCCCAGTGCGTTTAATAATAATTTCAGGAGACTGTTGATGAATACCCGTATCCGCCTGCGGCTGATGGCCGCCACCGTTCTGGTCTGTGCATTACCGTCGTTGCCGACACTGGCGCAGAGCGCACCGAAACCGAAGGTTGCACTGGTGATGAAGTCGCTCGCCAATGAATTCTTTCTGACCATGGAAAACGGCGCCAAGGCCCACCAAAAGGCGCACGCCGCGCAGTACGACCTGATCGCCAATGGCATCAAGGACGAGCAGGACACCTCGAACCAGATCAAGATCGTCGAGCAGATGATCGTCTCCAAAGTCAACGGTATGGTGATCGCGCCGGCCGATTCGAAGGCGCTGGTGCCGGTCATCAAGAAGGCCATAGATGCCGGCATCATCGTCGTCAATATCGACAACAAGCTGGACGACGACGCCCTCAAGGAAAAGGGTATCGTGGTGCCTTTCGTTAGCCCGGATAACCGCAAGGGTGCCAAACTGGTCGGCGACTATCTGGCCAGGCAGCTCAAGAGCGGCGACAAGGTTGCCATCATCGAAGGCGTTTCTACCACTATCAATGCGCAGCAACGCACGCTGGGCTTCCAGGATGCGATGAAGACGGTCGGTGCCAATGTAGTGTCGGTGCAATCCGGCCAATGGGAACTCGATCCGGGCAACAAGGTAGCCGCTGCGATGTTGAACGCACATCCCGACATCAAGGCCTTGTTGGCCGATAATGACAACATGGCCCTCGGCGCAGTCGCCGCCGTCAAGGCAGCGGGCAAGAGCGGCAAGGTGCTGGTGGTAGGCTACGATAATATCAACGCCATCAAGCCAATGCTCAAGGACGGCCGCGTGCTGGCGACAGCCGACCAGTTCGCTTCGCAGCAAGCGGTGTTCGGCATCGACACCGTATTGAAGGCAATTGCCGACAAGAAGTCGCAAAACAGCCTGGGCGGCACGGTTGAAACCAAAGTTGAGTTGGTGACCAAGGACAGGAAGTAAGACCGCCTGCCGGAAGCGGGCTTAATGTCGCCGCAATGTCGCCGCAATGCCGCTGCAATGCCGCTGCAATGCCGCTGCAATGCCGCTGCAATGTGTCCTTAAGCCCGCTCTGCGCGCATCAGGCGTGACCTGTCAGTTAGTCAGTTATACAGAAAAAGCTGATTTTGGAAAGCCGCACAAGGCGCTCTCGCAGCGCCTTGTGCGGGCCGTACCTCAATGCAGATACAAAACCACGGTCGACCTTGGTGGAGGCTGAATGTCCAATGAATTCAACGCGGCGCACCAGTCCGGCATGCGCACCGCTGCATCCGCAGTTCCCCTGCTGAGTTTGAGCGGAGTCGGCAAGACCTATATCGAACCGGTTTTGAGCGATGTGTCGATCAACATCAGCGCCGGACAGATTCTGGCCTTGACCGGTGAAAACGGCGCTGGCAAAAGCACGCTGTCAAAAATCGTCTGCGGACTGGTGCCAGCGACCACTGGCGGCATGCTGCTCGATGGCCGGCCCTATCGACCGACGTCGCGCAAGGAAGCCGAGCAGCTTGGGATTCGCATGGTGATGCAGGAATTGAACCTGATTCCGACCCTGAGCATCGCCGAAAACCTGTTCCTGAATCAGTTGCCGCAGCGCTTCGGCTGGATCGACAAGCCCAAGCTCGCCGACTTGGCGCGTGCGCAGATGATGAAGGTGGGATTGACCGATATCGATCCTTGGACGGCGGTCGGCGCACTCGGCGTCGGCCACCAGCAGATGGTGGAAATTGCGCGCAACCTGACCGGCAGCTGCCGTCTGCTAGTGCTCGATGAACCGACCGCGATGTTGACCAACCGTGAGGTTGAGTTGTTGTTTGCACAGATTGCGCGGCTACAGTCGGAAGGCGTGGCGATCATCTACATTTCGCATCGGCTGGAAGAACTCAAGCGCGTGGCCGACCGCATCGCCGTGCTGCGCGATGGCCAACTGGTGTGCGATGACGCCATCAGCGGTTACAACGCTGAGGCGCTGGTGCAACTGATGGTCGGCCGCGCTGCCGAATCCGATTTGGATCTGCGCCAGCGCAGTATCGGGGCACCATTGCTACGCGTACGCAATCTGGGACGCGGTACGGTAGTCGCACCTGCCTCCTTCGATTTGCGTGCCGGTGAAATTCTCGGTATTGCCGGATTGATCGGATCGGGCCGCACAGAATTGCTGCGGCTGATTTTCGGTGCCGACCGCGCCGACCAAGGCCACGTGTTCATCAGCGATCAAACCAAGGCGGCAAATATCTCGTCGCCGAAGCATGCGATTGCTGCCGGCATCGCCATGATCACCGAAGACCGCAAGAGTCAGGGACTCTTGCTGCCGCAATCGATCGGTGTCAATACCACGCTGGCCAAGCTATCGTCGGTCAGTAAGTTAGAGGTGCTTGACCGGCATGCGGAAAGCGCAGTGGCAAACGATTACATCAAGCGCCTGCGAATTCGTTCGCGCGATGGCACGCAGGCAGCAGGCGAACTGTCTGGCGGCAACCAGCAGAAGGTGGTGATCGCCCGCTGGCTGTATCGCGATTGTCCGATCATGTTGTTCGACGAGCCGACCCGCGGCATCGACATCGGTGCCAAGTTCGATATCTACAAATTGTTGGCGGAGCTGGCGCGGCAAGGCAAGGGGCTGCTGATCGTCTCCAGCGATCTGCGTGAGCTGATGCTGATCTGCGACCGCATTGCGGTGATGAGCGCCGGTAAGTTGGTCGACAGCTTCGAGCGCGGCCAATGGAGCCAGGAGGCGATCCTGGCAGCGGCATTCAGCGGCTATGTAAATGGTCAGGGCGCTGGCTGCGGCGATGATCACGACGATGACCGCGGCGATGGCAGCGCTACAGCAACACAAGCGCCAAGCGCCAAGAGGGTGTAATTAGTTTTGTGTAAACGGTCATTTGGCAGCACACTGCCACCATAGAGGAAAAAATGACCTACGTAAAACGCACCAAACGGGCCAAGCCCGATCCTGAGTT
>NZ_JBIIVN010000103.1:0-9343 GCF_044339385.1 Collimonas sp.
CAATATTTGCAAGAAATTGAATAGAAATATTCCATGTTCTTGCAAATTCCGCAACCGCTTTTGAGGCATCGGGCCCCGCCAACATTGGGGGGATGGGGTTGTTCAGGGGCGACTAATTAACAAATCCACGTAACAAATCCGAGTAACAGCATCGAGACTAAAACATGCATTGATCTCGCGCATGGGCCAATCAAATTAGCTGGAGCAATTTTTCAGATAACGACAACCCCATATTCAGGCTCGACGTTTTACAACTTGAGAGAGAAAGTGCGGAGGTGCCGACTGGCAAATTTGAATTTCATCCGACGAAAAACCCCCTCGAAATTCCATGAAAATCAAGGGGCTTTCCATGTATTGGCGGAAGGTGTGAGATTCGAACTCACGAAGGCTTTAACACCTCGCCAGTTTTCAAGACTGGTGCATTCAACCACTCTGCCAACCTTCCAGGAAGGCCGCCATTATACCCAATTTGCAAGAATTTACGATATTGGATACGCATTTTATTGCGGTTCTATTGGGGAGAGGATGGAAACAACTCAACCCAACAGGAACATTTGCTGCAAATCGTTGAGAAAACGCCTTCCCAGCCCGGTCGGGCGGATGATTTTATGATCGCGATACAGCAGGTCCTTGGTTTCGGCCTGGCTCAGGGATTTCTCAATGACATTCAGGGCCAGGCCGGTGCGTTCGCTGAACTGGTTGACTTCAAAACCATTATTCAGGCGCAGCGCATTGAGCATGAATTCGAAGGCGAGGTCGTCGCGGAGAATTTCCACTTCTTCCTGCACCACGTTGCCGAGGCGACTTTGCTGCAGATAAGCGTTGGGTTGTTTGTAGCGCATCTGACGGATCACGCGGTGCGGGAATGACAGCTTAGAGTGGGCGCCTGCGCCAATGCCGAGATAGTCGCCGAATTGCCAGCAGTTCAGGTTATGACGCGCTTGTCGACCAGGCTGAGCGTAGGCCGACACTTCGTAATGGCCATAGCCAGCAGCACTGGTTTGGATGCTGATCATGTCCTGCATTTCAGCACTGGCATCATCGTCCGGCACTACTGGCGGATATTTGGCGAAATAAGTATTCGGCTCCAGCGTCAAATGATATAGCGACAGGTGTGGCGCCGCAAAGTCAATCGCGGTGGCGATATCCAACTGCGCCTCCGCCAGCGTTTGCGACGGCAACGCATACATCAGGTCAAGATTGAAATTATCAAAAGTTGAATGCGCGATCTCAACGGCACGGCGCGCTTCGCCGTCATCATGAATACGGCCCAGCGCTTGCAGATGGCGGGGGTTGAAGCTCTGGATACCGATCGACAGGCGATTGATGCCGCTTTGCCGATAAGACTTGAATTTTTCTGCTTCAAAGGTACCTGGATTGGCTTCCATCGTGATTTCCGCCGCGCCGTCCAACGGCAACAGCGAGCGCACATCCGACATCAGGCGATCCAGTCCTGCTGCCGACATCAAGCTGGGCGTGCCGCCGCCAATGAAGATGGTGTAGATCTTGCGGCCCCAGATCAGCGGCAGCGCTGCTTCGAGGTCGGCTCGCAACGACGCCAGGTAAGCTTCCTCGGGAAAGCCGCCATCGCCGTTGGCTTCGTGCGAATTGAAATCGCAATATGGACATTTTTTGACGCACCAGGGGAAATGGATATACAGCGATAGCGGCGGTAGCGCGCTCAAGCTCAGTGCACCCGGCTGCAAATAGGCCAGCGCGGCCTGAGCCGCAGCAGATGGCTGTTGTGCCGGTGGGCTCTTGGCTTGGCCTGGCATGCCGATAGGTTTGATAGGAATCATCGCAATTTTTCTACCAATTCACGCAGCGCCTGGCCGCGGTGCGACATAGCATTCTTTTCCATGGCGCTGAATTCAGCCGCGGTTTTATTATGCTCCGGCAGCAGGAAATAGGGGTCGTAGCCGAAGCCGCCCGCGCCACGTGGCGCATCAATGATGACACCGCTCCAACGACCGTCGGCGATTACCGGTTGCGGATCGTCGGCATGACGCACAAATACCAGCACACAATAATAGTAGGCCGATTTATCGGCATGCGACGCCAGATCGGCAATCAGCTTGCGATTGTTTGCGGCGTCGGATTTAGGTTCGCCGGCATACCGCGCCGATAACACTCCGGGTGCGCCGCCCAACGCGTTGACGCAAACCCCCGAATCATCGGCCAGGGCCGGCAGGCCAGTCAGGCGCGATGCGTGACGGGCCTTGGTCAACGCATTTTCGACAAAGGTCAGGTAAGGCTCTTCCGCCTCCGGCACGCCGAATTCGCCTTGCGGCCGAACATCGAAATCGAGCTGCGCCAGCAATTGGCCGAATTCTTTTAATTTACCGGCGTTATTGGAGGCCAGAACAAGGAGGCGCGACATAGGCAACTCTAAACAAATTTGGGAAAGCCGGTACTTTAGCACCAGATGGCGATTGCCGCCGGACCGAGACGATGCCGGCCTGAAGAAACGATGCCATGACAATCACCAAATCCACAACCAATGGCTGCCAACAGAGGCACTTACCAACCGATTGAAGCAGAAGGAAAATCAAAGCGCGCTCCGGCAAGCCCGCACTTGCTCATGGGTGAGCCTACATCTAAGCGACGCGCTTTCCGAGGATCACCAGATCGCGCTCGATACCATCCAAGGTGGCAACCCGGGCATATTGGCCCAACGTTCAAATCCGAAGGCATCGAACAATTTCAAACTCGGCTGATTATGACCAAACACGAAACTGAGCTTCCGTACCCGCAACGGCAAGATCAACAGCAACACCAAGAGCAACAGAAAAACCGGGACAGCACCGCGCAGCTGTATTGGAGGCAGGAAGTGCTTCTTAAACTATGCAGATATTTGTCTGGACAGATGGGTCCACTTTAGTCGCACGCAACGCGGTTGCTCGCTGCAATCAATGTTTCAAGAGCCTGATCATTCAAGCGGCGCGGTTGGATAACCGCATCGCTATTTCCGAACTGATTGGCGAACTGCACGGTATTCACATCCGCTGCCGCAACCATAGGTTCAGCGGCAATCGCCGCATTACAGAGCATTAAAATTTTACTCGGTTCGGTGGGTACCCGCGCCACCATGCAACCGGCCTCACGCAAACGTCGAATCGTTGAGCTGGAGCAGAAACGGTACATCACGACCACCGCCTTGACACCTATCGCCTGGCGCAATTGGGTAATCAGCGGTGCGATATTCTCGACTAACTCCCAGATCTCGATGATCACCACATCGATCAACGACAAGTTGATGGCGCTCTCGCTCAACGCCTCCGCGGCCTGACTCAGATCGCCGTGAGTGAAGAGAACTTGGAGTCCGGGACAGATTTGCCCATGCGCGGTAAAACGTCTGACGAGGCCCTCGCCAATCAAAGCGGCACGCGGCGCGCGTGTCATCAGGTCGCCGGACACGCTGGACATCAGCAAATCCAGCAACTGCTCGATCGGAAGTTGCGCCAGGGTTCCTATCGGGTGTCCCTGATCGACCAATCGCTTAATCACGCCAAGACGTCTGATCTGCGGCGCACTATACAAGCGCCAGCCATACAATGAGCGCTGCGGGTCTGACACGCCGTAACGACGCTCCCAGACGCGTAAAGTTTCCACGGATAAGCCCGCTAATCGTGCTGCAACCCCGGTCCGGAAAGAGCCGTTGACTTGGGCATCGTGTTGCATCTCTGGGTCAGAATTTTTCATATTGAACCGATATTGAACCGATAATTGTTGCCACTTTGAGGACATAAGCTGGACAGCTCCCCCTATTTTGCATATCTTAATACTGTATCGCAACGAATATAAAATTTACGACTTGTCGATGTGGAGTGCGCTCAGTAACAGCTTGGCGGTCAGAGCAAGTCTTGCCGGCTGCAGCTTGCTGGTTGCATAAATCACAAGGGCCAGGTCGGTTATAGGGATTGCAACGGTCGTGGCCCCTGACCTCATGCCGATGTCGTCTGCTTGCAATGCTGTCGTTACAGATACACGGACTACGGCTTTCGTGGGTGTCATCAACAGAAAAATCGAGGGTGATGCCGGGTCAGTCACCAATATATATTGTCGGGAAGACAACCCATGCCCGGCACGATCATCTGGTTGATAACAGGGGCGTATTGTCATTCCGAGCAGGCCCACCAAGGATGCCTTACAACAAAAAATCGATGAAACAGAGCGTTGCCGAATTTGCGGCTTTGCAATTAGAGCGATCTGGCAATGAAGTTACTATTTTTGACAGGCATGGCCGGCGAGCTCACTGAATCACATCCCGGAATACCTCATTGGATAAGCAGGCAAATTGTCTGATTACCGATAATTTGCATCGTACCCATCGCTTATTTTTCTCCAGAGGCAAGCAGTTGGTCTGGCCGATACAACAAGAACCGTTTTTTGCAAAAGGTAATTGAGTATGCTGTATAGCATTTCGTCGTCGTTGTCGTTGCTGTTTGCCGCAATCGCTCTGTTTTTGCCCTTTTCTGCGCTCTACGTAAAATTCAGGTACGTACAATACGCGCGTATTTATACCTGCCTGTATCGGCGGCCGGCGTATAACCAAAAGCGTGTGGTCATCACGAAACTAATCGAAACCGCGCTCTACGCCTTATGTGCCTATTGCCTGGCCGAAGTAAGTGAGTTTGAAAGAACGCAGCAGTCTGTGCTATCGACTGCACATATCGGGCAACCCACCTTGGTAGCAGCAAACACCTATCTTTTTTACGCAGATGAACGCCAAACTGCCCAGCCGCGGGCCTGCAAAATATTCGTCAACGCCGCATCCAAATCAAGAGCAGCAGCAGATCCTTGCTCAAAAAATGCGCCGATCGGACAACAAAAAGGTTACGACATATGAGCCTCTTCAGTGTGGAAGATAGTTTTGCATGTATTCGTTTCGGCCACACATCGCAACGCATACTTGTTACCGGAGCGACTGGTTTTATTGGGCAACATCTGGTTCGGGCCTTGATGGCGAATGGTCACCAGGCCGTGATCCTGAGCCGAAACCCTGGCCGCGCGGCACAGCTTTTCGATGGCGGCGTCAAATCCATCGGCAACATGCATGAACTGCCCTCTACTTACCAGCTTGATATCATTATCAATCTCGCTGGCGCGCGAATTCTAGGGCAGCGCTGGACCGCCAAGCGCAAAAAAATTCTGTATCAAAGCCGTATCGATCTGACCGAGACTGTGGTCGCGTGGATCGCCGCAGCGCAAACCAAGCCGCGTCTTTTGTTGTCAGCCTCTGCGATTGGCTACTACGGCATTCAAAGACCAGGAGATGTGCAAGCTACAGCGGAAAACGGCCCGAGCCAGCCGATATTCATGTCGCAGCTGTGCCAGGACTGGGAAGCTGCGGCACACAAAGCCAGCGCCGATGGCGTCGCCGTAAGATGCATGCGCTTTGGCGTGGTTTTGGGGCGGCAAGGCGCGCTGCCGATGATGGCCTTACCCATCAGACTTGGAATGGGTGGAAAACTTGGCTCCGGCAAGCAATGGTTCTCCTGGATTCACATAGACGATCTGCTACGCGGCATCGCTGCTATCGCCAGTCATTGCCTCCAGCAACCAGATGCTCAAGCGCCAATAATCGCCGCCTACAATTTCGTCGCGCCGGAGGCGGTTTCTCAGCTTCGGTTCAGCCAGATTGCCGCCAAAATATTGCGCCGCCCATGTTTTGTACCCACCCCAGGTTTGCCATTACGCTGGCTTCTTGGCGAGCAGGCGGACTTACTCCTTGAAGGGCAGCGTATTGTGCCGCAGCGTCTTCAGGCGATTGGATTTGATTTTCTTTATCCCGATGTCAGAAGCGCCCTGCAAAATATTTTGTGCAAGCCCAGTCCGGATTTGGCGCCAATCCAGTCATGACAATCGAGATGAAATCGTTTCAAGCGTTTCAAGGTGATGCGCTCGCCGTTGTCATTGGCGCAAGCGGCGGCGTTGGCTCGGCTATCGCAGAGGCGCTGCAGGCAGGCTCGTGGTTTGACAGGACAATAGGCTTTAGCCGCGCCAGCGAACCCGGGATAGATCTATGCGATGAGGAATCAATCATTGCCTGCTGCCGCTACGTCGCACAGCTTGGCGTGCCGCGCCTGATCGTTGACGCCACCGGCCTGCTGCATGGCGAGCACATCAGGCCCGAGAAGAGTTGGCGCGAACTTGATCCGAAACAGATGACGCAAGCGTTTGCCATCAATGCCATTGGCCCGGCATTGCTGATGAAGCATTTCCTGCCATTGCTACCACGTGAAGGCAAGGCGGTATTTGCAACCTTGTCGGCAAAAGTAGGCAGCATCGGCGACAATCAATTAGGCGGCTGGTACAGCTATCGCGCCTCCAAGGCTGCGCTCAACCAGCTGGTGCGTACCGCAGCTATCGAGCTTCACCGGCGTCAGCCGAATGCGATCTGTATCGCGCTGCATCCGGGAACTGTCGATACCCGGCTGTCCTCGCCGTTTCGAAAAACCGGACTAGAATTGCAATCTCCAACGTTAGCAGCGACGCGTCTTTTAACGGTAATCGATAACCTCAGCGCTGCCGACACCGGAAGCTTTTTTGACCAACATGGAAAAACACTGCCTTGGTAATTTAGGATCTCGGCAAATTCTGGAACGTGACATGAAGAAGGAAAAATCGTGAAAATTTCTGGCTTGCTCTCTGTTTTATTGTTGGCGGCAATGCCATATCCGGCGCTGGCCGAGACTGCAGCCGAGACGCCGGTCGCCAGTGTCGCCTCAGTCGATATCGCCAGGTACAGTGGAAAGTGGTTTGAGATTGCCAGCTTCCCAATGTACTTTCAACGCAACTGCATCGCCGATACCAGCGCAGAATATACGCCGACTGCCGACGGCAACATTGGCGTACATAATCGCTGCCGGACCAAATCCGGATTTGACGACGCCACCGGCAAAGCGAGCGTGGTCGAAGGTTCGGCCAATAGCCGCCTAAAGGTATGGTTTTTTTGGCCATTTAAGGCCGATTACTGGATCATCGGCTTGGACCCCGACTATCGCTGGGCGGTAGTCGGCAATCCGAATCGCAAATACCTGTGGGTGTTATCGCGCACGCCACAACTGCCGGCAGATCAGCTCAAGGCTGCGCTGGCCTCGGCCAGCGCACAAGGCTACGATCTGTCAAAACTACACTACACAACGCATACCGAATTGTGCGGCAATAGTCATGACAGCCTGCAGTCTTGCAACAAGTGACAGCGCCTGCCGTCAAGCCGCCTTGATATTTTCCGGCGTCAACGGCATCTTGCGCACCCGCTTGCCGGTTGCGGCAAACACGGCGTTGGCCAGCGCCGGGCCGATCAGCGCGGTGGCAGGCTCACCGATGCCACTCGGTTTTTCGGTGCTGGCGACCAAAGTAACATCGATTTTTGGCATCTCGTTCATCCGCACTACCGGATAATCGCCAAAATTGGTTTGCTGGACGCGCCCTTTTTCCAAGGTGATCTCCCCGGCAAGCGCGGCCGACAGGCCGAAAGCCACGCTCGACTGTAACTGCGCCTCAACCGTATCCGGGTTGACCATACGGCCCAGATCGGCCACGACGACCACCCGATGCACCTTGATCTGGTTATCAGCATCCATCGAGATCTCCGCCACCTGCGCCATGTAGGTGTCGTACCCCTCCATGAGCGCGATGCCGCGGAAATGGCCGCTTGGCAGCGGCGTGCCCCAGCCGGCATTTTGCGCGGCCTGTTTCAGCACATTGGCAAAGCGCGGCTGCTGGTCCAGTAGCGCTAGCCGGAAGGCGTAGGGGTCCTTGCCGGCGGCAGCGGCCATCTCGTCGATAAAACTCTCGCTGGCAAAGGCATTCAACGCATGGCTCACTGAGCGCCAGTAACCGGCGCGCAGACCGGTATCGTGGATCACCAGGTCCTGGGTCATATTAGGAATGCCGTAGCCGACCACCGACGCCTCCGCCATGAAAGGATCGAGCGTATCTTTCGGCAGTCCGAAGGCGCGCTGCGTCACCGACTGTGAGGTCAGCTGGAATGTCAACGCCACCGGCTTGCCATCGGCATCAAGGGCGCCGGCCATGCGATGCAGTGCCATCGGCCGGTAGAAATCGTGGGTGGTGTCATCTTCGCGAGTCCACACCAGCTTGACCGGTCTGCCAACCGCTTTCGAGATTTGCGCGGCCTGAACGATAAAATCAACCTCCAGTCGCCGGCCGAAGCCGCCGCCAAGGAAGGTGGTCTGCACATCGACATCTTCCGGTTTGATCCCGAGCGCTTTTGCCACATTGCCCTGCGCACCTTGCTGGAATTGCGTCGAACCGATGACTCTGCACTTACCATCTTTAAAGTCGGCAGTGAAATTCTGCGGCTCCAGCGTCGCGTGCGCCAGCAACTGCGATTGGTACTCCACCTTGAGAACCCTGGCTGCGCCTTGCATCGCCTTGGCGGCATCGCCGGTTTTCCGGATGTTGATAATCTTGACGTTTTTTCCGCTGCGCGGATGCCGTTCATCATCGCTGCGTTGTCGATCTTCGCCAGCGGCCCTTCATCCCATTGGACGCTCAGCTGTTCGCGTGCTTTTTTGGCACGCCAGTAGCTGTTGGCGACCACGGCCACACCATCGTCGATCTGCACCACGTCGATCACGCCGGGCATCGCACGTGCCTTGCTGGCGTCAACACTGACTACCTTGCCGCCGATAACCGGAGATTGCTCAAGCGACGCGTAGACCATGCCGGACAGTTTGACATCGATGCCGTAGACCGCACTGCCGTTGACTTTGGCTGGCGTATCCAGGCGTTTTGTGGCCTTGCCGACAATCTTGAAATCCTTCGGGTCCTTCAATTGCACATCTTTCGGCACAGGCAATCTGGAGGCCGCTGCGGCTAACTTGCCAAAACTGGCTTTCTTGCCGTTGGGGCCAAGCACCATGCCGTTTTCGACCCACAACGCAGAGTGGTCGAGATGCCATTGACTGGCGGCGGCGCTGATCAGCATGGTTCTGACCTGAGCGCCGCCGATGCGCAATTTCTCCCAGCCATCACGCACGGAAGTCGAACCACCGGTAATTTGCGCACCCAGCAGCGCGTTGGTATAGACCGCATTGGGCGGTGCAATCGCCACTTTCACCTTGTGCACATCGACCCCAAGTTCTTCGGCGATCAGCATCGGCAAAGCGGTGTATACCCCCTGCCCCATTTCGGAGCGCGCCGAGATCAATGTAATGGTGTTGTTATCGGCAATATGCACCCATGCGTTGGGGGTATAAATGGCGCCCGCCGCCAGTGCCTCATCCATCAGCCCGGGCAACATGACGCCCAGCGTCAGGCCGCCGCCAACTCGGTGAACCAAGTGCCTGTGTGTTTACCATTGATGCCCATT
>NZ_JBIIVN010000104.1:0-9341 GCF_044339385.1 Collimonas sp.
CATCTTCCAGCCAGCGGATGGTGTTGATGTCGAGGTTATTGGTCGGTTCGTCGAGCAGCAGGATATCCGGATTCGAGAACAGCGCCTGCGCCAGCAACACGCGCAGCTTCCAGCCTGGCGCAACATTGCTCATCGGTCCCTGATGCTGGTCGATTGCCACCCCAACCCCCAGCAACAATTCGCCGGCACGGGCTTCGGCTGTATAGCCGTCATACTCGGCAAAGCGCGCCTCCAGATCGGCGGCCTTCATGTAGTCGTCGTCGGTCGCTTCGGGATTGGCATAAATCGCATCGCGCTCGGACATTGCTGCCCACATTTCGGTATGCCCCATCATCACCACATCCAGCACGCGCATTTCTTCGAACGCGAATTGATCCTGGCGCAACTTACCCAGGCGCTCGTTCGGATCGAGCATCACGTTACCGGCCGACGGCTCCAGATCGCCGCCCAGAATCTTCATGAACGTCGACTTGCCGCAGCCGTTCGCGCCGATCAGACCATAGCGATTACCGTCGCCGAATTTGACGGAAATGTTTTCAAACAGCGGCTTGGGGCCGAACTGCATCGTGATATTTGCGGTGGAGAGCATCTTAAAATTGAACTTTTCTTAATTAAATCAGTAGTTTATGGGGCAACCCGCGATTATACACCACAGACAAATAAGCAATGAATAGCTGCATATAAAACAACGACTTACCAGTGCACATCCCACAAAATCAGCTCCCCCGAAAGCCGCTAAAAATACGGAAACACCAGCACCAAGGCAAGATAGCTTTCCAGCTCCCCATCCTGAGCGCAGGCTGTAGCGGATCAATTGCCGCTGACCAGCGACGCCGCCAGACGCCCCACTTCGGCCAGCGCCGCCTCACGCGTCGCAACGTCGGCCCTGGAGCCGGTGAGATAACTGACAACCAGCACCGGTGCACGGTTTGGCGGAAACAAGACACCGATATCGTTGGTCGTGCCGTAGGCGCCCGAACCCGTCTTGTCCGCTACGCGCCAGCCAGACGGCAGAAATGCGCGCAGGCGCTTGTCGCCGGTTTTATTGGCGAGCAGCCAGTTTGTGAGCTGCTCACGCGAGCCTGGGGTCAAAGCCTTCCCCAGCACCAACTGGCGCATCGTGGACAGCATCGCATTGGGAGACGTCGTGTCGCGTGCATCACCCGGGGTCGCCTGGTTCAGCTGCGGCTCGATGCGGTCGAGGCGGGTTATCTTGTCGCCCAGCGAACCGAGATAAGCCGTCAACTTTGCCGGGCCTCCAAAGCTGTGTAGCAACAGATTGGCAGCCGTATTGTCGCTCAAGGTGATGGCGGCTTCGCACAGTTCTGCTACCGTCATACCAACGTCACCGACATATTTCTTGGTCACAGGCGAATAAGAAATCAAATCGGCAGTATCAAAACGAATACGCCGCGCCAATTGCTCATGGCCCAGATCCACACGCTTTAGCGTGAACCCCGCCGCCAGCAACTTGAAAGTGCTGCACATTGGAAACCGTTCGTCGCCGCGATAGGACTGCGCCTGCCCGCTTTGTGTGTCGATTATGGCGACGCCAAGCCGACCGCCGCTTCGGGCCTCTATCTGACGCAATTTTTTGCTCATAGAGTCGTCATCAGATTTGCCTGAGTTGGCCAACGAGGCCCAGGATTTCTGTAGGTAACCCCCAATGACGAAGGCTCCCACACCAGCAGCAAAATTTGTCGCAAATTGACGTCTTTTCATTTCTCACCTCAATACTGATTGTTGGCTAACCCGCCTCAAATCAAAACAAATGACGCCAGCAATACAGGTGCTCCGGGAATGGTTACGTAAGACGACCAGCAGCTAACCCCCCAATTAGGAGTCAGAGACAATTAGGGTCAGACAATTAGGGTCAGACAATTAGGGTCAGAGTCAAATTAATTATATTTCGCGCAGATTCCAAGGCCAGCGTGATTACCCGATGATCAGCCAACGGGTAAAAAACCAATCAGGAATTCAACGCAAAGGGATTCTGAAAACGCAATTGAAACCCGTTCGAATCCGAACGCAGCTCGGCCTGCACGCCGAGCGGCAGCGTTACTTTGTCGCGGATGTGGCCAAATGACAGGCCGGTCAGGATCGGCACAGAGACATGGGCGCGCAAAAAAGCCAGCATGGCATCGAAGTCGTGGCCGTTGTCGTGTGGCGCTAAACGATATTCAGAAAAATCGCCTAGCACGATCGCTTGCTGGCGGTTCAGGATGCCGGCATATTGCAGCTGCAGCATCATCCGCTCAATCCGATAAGGATGCTCGCCGATATCTTCCAGAAACAAAATGCCGTCTTCGATCTTCGGCAAATACGGGGTCCCGATCAAATGCGTCACCATCGCCAGATTGCCGCCCCAAAGCGTGCCGCTGACGCGCACATCGGGATTGCTGGCGGCGGCAAATTGCAATTGCTGATCCGGCTGCCGCAGGCATTGCCAGAAATGCGACATCGTGAAGTCGCTCAGTTCAACAGCGCCGAAATCGCTGCACAGCATCGGCCCGGCCAGGCTGGAGGCGCCGGTCTGCGCCAACAGCGCCAGATGCAACGCCGTGACATCGCTATGGCCGACGAAGATCTTCTTACTGGCGGCGAGGCGGCGCATGTCTAGCAGCGGCAACAGGCGCGACATGCCGTAGCTGCCGCGCAACGCCAGCACGATCTGCACTTGCGGATTGTCGATCGCCTCGTAGATCTGCGCTACCCGCGCCGCATCGGTACCGCCGAAGCGCTGGTATTTTGCCGCCGGGTCGTAGTAATCATAGACCACGCAACCCTGATGCTGCAGAGCCTGGATACCGCGCGCCAGGGCCTGTTCGTCGGGGGCGAAACCGCCAGGCGCAATCAGCGCCACGCCGATGGATTGTTTGGATTGTGTTTGGGTAGATTCGGTCACGATTGTTTTTGTTGAGCTTGCCGACGTTCGGCGAAAAATTGCTTGAGTAGTGTGCCACACTCGTCGGCCAGCACGCCAGCGCTCAGCTCGGTGTGATGATTCAATTTTTCCTGCTCGAACAGATTCAGCACCGAGCCACAGGCGCCGGTCTTGGGATCGCTGGCACCGTAGACCACACGCGCGAGGCGTGCATGCATCATGGCGCCTGCGCACATCGCACAGGGCTCCAATGTGACGTAAAGCTCACAACCGGGCAAGCGGTAATTGCCGAGAATGGCCGACGCCGCCCGCAACGCCATGATTTCCGCATGCGCGGTAGGATCGTGGTTGCCAATCGGCTGGTTAAAACCAGTCGCGATGACCTGGCCATCTTTTACCACTAACGCGCCTACCGGCACCTCCCCCAGAGCCCACGCATTGCGGGCTTGGGAAATGGCTTGCTGCATATAAATCTCGTCACGCATAGCTAGTCTGAAAATGATCGGCTATCAACGGTCTGCGGAAATTTCGGCCCAGCAGTTCGGGGTTTCGTGCAGCACCAGTTTTTGCAGGTGCAAGCCGGTGCCGTAGTGATCCTTGTAAGTTGCCTTGAGGATATCGTAAGCGGTACGCGCCAGGTTCTCGACGGTGGGAATGCGGTCGATGATGACGGTCTTGTGATTCGGTAGCGTCGCCAGAAAATCGCGCACTGCGGTGTCTTTTTCATAGACCAGGAAGGCATGATCCCAGACATCCGCCAGATGTTGCTTGGCTAATGTCTTGATGTCCGAAAAATCCATGATCATGCCGTTGTCGGAGCTACCCTCGACTTCGATGACGGCACCGACCAGCGTGATTTCCAGCGTATAGCGATGGCCATGCAGATTGCGGCACTGGCTCTTGTGATCAGGAATCCGGTGGCCGGCGTCAAATTCAAGTTTGCGGGTAATGGTAAGCATAAAATAATGGGGTCTCAATAAAATCTGAAATCGGCTCAGGGAATCTGCAGCAGCTTGTGAGTTTGCAAGCTCAACTTCCATTTCGGATTGCGTTTGCAGGTCTCAATCGCCAATTCCAGATTGTGCGCCAGTTGCGGGCCATCCATGGCCTGCAGATAAAAATGTTCGAAATCAAGCGATTCGTATGCTGCCAGCGACTGGCCGATTTGGGAAATCACTACTTTCAACTCGTTGCCCGTGCGCAGCTTCAACACCGAACCCATCTTCGGACTGACGCAAATCCAGTCGATGCCAGGCGGCGCCTCCAGCGTGCCGTTGGTTTCAATCGCAATCTCGAAACCTGCCGCATGCATGCTGTCGATCAGGGCTATATCCAGTTGCAGCAGCGGCTCGCCGCCGGTGAAGACGACAAACTTACTGGCAGGGTAGGTATCCGGCCACAATGTATTGATGGTGCGCGCCAGCGATTCGCTATCCTTGAACTTGCCACCGCCCTCGCCGTCTGTGCCGACAAAATCGGAATCGCAGAACTGGCACACTGCGCTACTGCGATCTTCTTCGCGGCCGCTCCACAGATTACAACCGCTAAAGCGGCAAAACACCGCAGGACGACCGGCATGAGTGCCTTCGCCTTGCAATGTGTAGAAAATTTCCTTGATGCTGTAGGTCACGGCGCTTCTCGCATAGTTTTATCAGCCCCCGATAACCGCGCGGATATCGGAGGAACATCCGGCGAACATCGTCAATACTTGCAGTTTTCCGTCATTTCCGCACGTTAAAACGACGTCTTGGCTGACCCAAGGGCGGATCAAATGCGCCGAAACTGCGCTCCAAAAGAGTTTCCGTCAACTGTACGCGGGTAATTTCGCAGTATTGTCGCAGTTTTTTTTTGATGCAACCGAGCATTTTACCGTAAACAGGCCAAGTCGCCCGACACAGACTCTTGCATGACGGACAAGGCAAAAAACGGACACACATACAAGACAATCTGCATCGCGCGTCAGCAATCCTATTGCAGGCTAATCAGTGGCTACTGACAGGGCCGCCTGACTAATGCCCAGGGCAAAGAAATAAATCGCCATTAGCGTAGAATCGTCATCTACACAGCACACAATCAGGCTTGATATGAGAGGCTCCAGCGCCACCTCCCAACACCGCGGGAACAAAGCAAACTTACCGAGCAAACCTTGTGTCGCATGCGGCTTACCGATGAGCTGGCGACGGAGTTGGTCTAAAAACTGGGCAGAGGTCAAATACTGCTCTGAAGCGTGTCGGCGCAACAAGGCGCGCAATGGCTAAATTGCGTGCGTTACTGGTGGTGCTGGGCGATCAGCTTGATCTGGACGCCGCCGCTTTCGATGGTTTCAATCCCGAGCAAGACATGGTCTGGATGGCCGAGGTGGAGGAAGAATCACGCCATGTATGGTCCAGCAAACAGCGCACAGCGCTCTTTCTGGCGGCCATGCGTCATTTCGCGCTGGCCCTTGAGGAACGGCGTCGCCCGCTGCACTACACCCGACTCGATGCAACTCACAACGCCGGCAGCCTGCGCGCCCAATTGGAGGCCGATATCGTTGAGCTACAACCTGAGCGACTGATCATGACGGCCCCAGGCGACTGGCGTGTTTTGCAATCAATCAAGGCATCTGCCGCGGCCATGGGCCTGCCGCTGGAGGTGCGCGAAGATCGTCATTTCTTTGTCAGCGTGCGTGAATTTTCGGCTCATGCCAAAGGTCGAAAATCGCTGCGGATGGAGTATTTCTATCGCGAGCAACGCCAGCGCCATCGAGTCTTGATGGGCTCAGATAGTTCGGCCGATGAACCCTTGGGTGGCAAGTGGAACTTTGATAGCGACAACCGGGAGGCCTTCGACGCCGACGGGCCAGGCTTATTGCCAGCGCGCGCAAGCTTCGAGCCGGATGCCATCACCCGTGAGGTAATCGGACTCGTCAATGCGCGCTTGGCCGACCACCCGGGACGGCTCGACAGTTTTGCCTGGCCCGTCACCCGGCCCCAGGCACTGCAATCATTGCAAGCGTTCATCGACGATAGACTGCCACTGTTTGGGCGCTTTCAGGATGCCATGTGGCCTGGCGATCCCTGGCTGTATCACTCACACCTATCTGCAGCGCTCAACCTGAAACTGCTGAATCCGCGCGAGGTAGTCGCCGCGACCGAGCTTGCCTATCATAATGGCGCGGCACCGCTTGCCAGCGTCGAGGGTTTCATCCGTCAGATACTGGGCTGGCGCGAATACGTCCGCGGCGTGTATTGGACCCAAATGCCCGGCTATGCTGAGCGTAATTGGCTCGATGCCCAGCAAGACCTGCCGGCCTGGTACTGGACCGGCAAGACCGACATGGCCTGCCTGCGCGACGCCTTGACGCAAACCCTGACTCACGGCTACGCCAATCATATTCAACGCTTGATGGTGACCGGCCTGTACACCCTCATACTAGGCGTGCGTCCGCAGCAGGTGCATGCCTGGTATCTGGCTGTGTATGTGGATGCAGTAGAGTGGGTCGAACTGCCCAACACGCTGGGCATGAGCCAATACGCCGACGGTGGCGTGATGGGCAGCAAACCCTATGTCGCCACAGGCAAGTACATCCAGCGCATGAGCCCGCATTGCAAAGGCTGCCGCTATGATCCGGCACAAAAAGTTGGCGAGCGAGCCTGTCCTTTCACGACGTTGTACTGGGATTTCCTGATGCACCATGAAGCCGTTCTGGCTAAAAATCCCCGCATGGCGTTACAGGTCAAGAATCTAAGCCGTCTGAGCGAAGCCGAGAAACAAGCCGTGATTGAACGTGCGGCGGCGATCCGCCGCAACGAGGTCGGATATGTACAGACGGCATAAAGCCGACCCGCCCGACAGCGTCCTGCTGGCACACGACCTTGCCAACAATCCTGCGCACGCTGCGGTTATGCCCACGCTCGACGCCGCCCGATCGCGCATTGCTGCAGTCAGGCCAGACGCCTATGCGCGCAGCCGCAACGCGATTGACGGCGCGGTAAGCGGTCTGTCACCCTATATCACGCACGGCTTCGTCTCTTTGCGAGAGGTTCTGGAGGGCGTCAACGCACGCCACGCGCTTGATGTGCAGCACAAGTTCGTCTACGAACTGGGCTGGCGCGAATTCTTTCGTCACGTTTGGCAGAACATGGGCATATCGATTTTCAGCTCCTTGCACGATGGCCCTATGCCCGAACCAGCATACGTGAGGGAATTACCGGCCGATATCCGCCAGGGCCGCAGCGGCGTGCCAGTAATCGACATGGCCGTACGCCAGCTATACGCCACAGGCATGCTGCACAACCACGCACGCATGTGGCTGGCCAGCTATGTGGTACACCTGCGCAAGGTACACTGGCGCTGCGCTGCCGACTGGCTGTATGCCCATTTGCTCGATGGCGACCTTGCCAGCAACCACCTGAGCTGGCGGTGGGTGGCCGGCACCGGCAGCAGCAAGCCCTACCTTTTCAATGCTGACAATGTGGCCCGCTACGCGCCGCTCGCCTGGCATAGTCATGGCAGCATCATCGATACGTCCTACGAGGTGCTGGATAGTATCGCCCGCAATCCAGCTATCCATTTAGCAGACGCGGGCGATAACAATTCGCTGCCGGCTGGCGTGACTGAACCACCAATGCTAAGCGCACCACCAAATTGGATCGGCGCCACGCCGCCCGAGGTTAGCGCGGTGGCGGCACGCGAGGTCTGGCTGATTCATCCTTGGAACCTGAGCGCGCTACCGGCCGAGTTGCCGCCAGACACAGTGGTGATCGCCATCTTCGTCGCCGATTTTCACAACGCCTGGCCCTGGAGCGACGGACGTTGGCGCTTTGTCGGCACGCGTATGGCAGAGCTGACGCCCATCCGCTGGTACGGCAGCGCAGCCGCCATCGGCCAGGCCCTGAGCCATGCCAGCCGGGTGCGCAGCGTGGCCGAGCCGCACCTGATGCCTTGGTTGCGGCAGTGGGCCGAGTGCGCGCCAGCGCCAATGCTGTTTCCTGCGGTTGATCGTCCGTGCAACTCCTTCTCACAATGGTGGACCCGTGCTTCGCGCAGCCTCCAATCCGCCACTCAACTGCTAGCGCCAGACAAGGTAACTCGCCATGACGACTCTGAAACCCGATTGTGACTCGCCAGCACTGACCATCTTGTACGACGGCGCATGCCCTTTGTGCAGCCGCGAAATCGCGCTGTATCAGCGCGCTCAGGCCAGCGTGCCGCTCTGCTTTGCCGATATCAGCGAGGCCGACGCTACATTACCTCCCGGTGCGACACGCGACCAACTGCTCCAGCGATTTCATGTGCGCAGTCCTGACGGCCAACTGCACAGCGGCGCCGAGGCTTTCGTCATGCTCTGGGCTGCGTTGCCCGCTTGGCGTTGGCTAGCGCGTACTGCCAAACTGCCCGGTGCGATGTGGTTGATGGAACGCAGCTATTGTCTTTTCTTACGCGGCCGACCTGCACTGCAAAGATGGGCGGCGCGCTGGGATCGCTCAGACTCATAGGGCAAGATTGTCTCAATGTTTCTGCAACTACTGCGGCAATTCCCCGTCGTCAACATAGTTACTTGATGGCAGGGCTAACCTGATTTGCGCTTCGCATAACTCAACGCGCAAGCGATCTCCGCCCCATCGCACAACGACAATTACTTGCTTAACACACGCCTCAGAACGTTCTGAGAACGATGCCCACCGCAGTGTACATCCAGGCAACGCGCGCCCCGCCAACGCCATGGCCCAATTCCATCAAATATTGTCCGAATAACCACTTTCGCCATTTGGGCTGCGACCCGATACTGTTTCTTGTCCCAGCAGTAACCAGCGAGGCAAGGAACGATATCTGATGAGCAATGCGCATTCATCACAAAGTCGAACGTCATTCGTAGGGACATTTACCCGACCTGAACGACGCAGCCTAATGCCATGAACACCCCACTATTTAAAGGAACCCGATGAAAATCGCATCTAAAACTCTACTGTCTTTGGCTTCACTTTTATTCACTACCCAAGTCTACGCAGAGACCGCATCCGCGGGCAGCTATTCCACCAAACAAGCCAGCAAGCTGATTTCCTTCCCGGCAGCTGATTTGAAATGGGTTGAAATTCCTGAAACGGGCGGCATCAAATACGCCAATGTCCGAGGCGACCTGACTGGCAAAGGTCCGTATGAAGCCTTTGTTATTTTTCCCGCCGGCAATGACAACCCTTATCACTCGCACTCTCAAGATTTACCGACAGTCGTGTTGAAAGGCGTGTTTTATGCGGTGATTGACGGAAAACGAGTCGAGTATCCGGCCGGCTCTTACTATAAATTGCCCGCCAAACTTCCACATTACAGCGGTTGTGCAACAGGTCCGGACTGTTTGCTGTAAAGTGGACCCATCTGTCCAGACAAATATCTGCATAGTTTAAGAAGCACTTCCTGCCTCCAATACAGCTGCGCGGCGCTGTCCCGGTTTTTCTGTTGCTCTTGGTGTTGCTGT
>NZ_JBIIVN010000105.1:0-9337 GCF_044339385.1 Collimonas sp.
TGCCACCTTCGCTTTTTGTTGCCCGCTGAAACTGTTTCGTTTTAATTCGTTCATATCCTGCCTTCGTTGTTCAGTGCAGGATACTCCTTAAACTATTGTCCGGATTTCCGGGTCCACTATATACCGCCTTCTGGCGGTCATTTTCATTCTAAGGTCGTGACGTAAAAAATCTAACACTCTCGGCACACCAACAAACTCCGTAATCCACTTGCTCGCTGAGTTTTCCGCTGAATGGCTTGTTCCAGAACTGCGGGAACAGGGGTAACCAAGGTGAAGTGCTCTTTCGCTCGCGTTATGCCGGTGTACACCAATTCGCGCGCGACGACCGGTCCAGCCTCGGTTGGCAAGACCATCACCACATGCGCGAATTCGGAGCCTTGCACCTTGTGCACCGTCATTGCATAGGTGGTGTCGACGTTGGCCAAACGTGTGGCCAATACGCTGCGCACCACATCGCCATTCAAAAAATATACGCGCAGCGAGTCAGTGCGCAACGGGTCAGGCAGAGTGATGCCGATGTCGCCATTAAATACCCTGATACTGTAATCGTTGCGCGTCACCATCACCGGACGCCCCGGATACCATTCTCCACGGCGGCGGATCAGACCTTCCTTTTCCAGGCGCTGCTCAAGTGCCTGATTGATACCGGCAACGCCCCACTCTCCCTCACGTACGGCGCACAGCACCCAAAACGCATCAAACGCCTTCAGTACACGATAGACCCAGTCTTCATAGACCTTTACGTCACAGGGCATGGGACTTGCCTGCAGCAATTGCAGATAGGGACGGTAGCCACCTTCTGCTCCCGGGCGCCCATTGATCGCAAGATGCAATAACTCGTCCTGGCGGGCATGATTCATCCAATGCAGAATCTGATCTTGCCGGGCGTGCAGGAAGGTTGCCGCCTCCGACGAATCGCCCGCATTCACAGCGAGTGCGAGGGTCCCGATCGGGCCGCTGAATCGTCGGCTTTTGCGTAACATGACCGTTTGCTGTGCGAGCGCATCATTGCCGGTGACCATGTTGTCGGGAATAGTTTCACCACTTGCCTCGAACACATAACGCGCGTTCTGCTCCGCATACCCCCCCCTCTCTGCCCCAAAACTCAGGTCGCCCAGCACCGCCCCCGCTTCCACCGAGGCCAGCTGATCTTTGTCTCCTAATAAAATTACCATGGTAGTTAGCGGGAGTGCGTCAAGCAACGCCGCCATCATTTCCAGATGGATCATCGAAGCTTCATCGACGATCAGCACATCGACTTCGAGGGGATTGCCTGCATGGTGACGCATGGCGCGGGTATCGGGGCGAGCGCCCAGCAAGCTGTGCAGCGTGCATGCGGCCGGCAGACGGTCAGTCAGATCGGCCAAAGGCAAGGCATCCCCGACCTTGGCTGCCAGGCCGCCAAGCGCATCATCGATAGACTGCTTGAGCCGTGCTGCGGCCTTACCGGTCGGTGCTGCCAGGGCAATGCGCAGCCGCGCGGGATCCTCAGCCAACGCCAACAGCAACGCCAACAGGCGTGCCACCGTGTAGGTTTTACCTGTTCCGGGTCCACCTGTGATAATCGAGAACGTGCCACGCACAGCGACGGCGCAGGCAATTTTTTGCCAGTCGGGCTCGACATTGCCTGCTTGCGCGCCAAACAGCAGATCGAGCCACTGGCGCACCAGCGCGGTATTCACTGCACGCCGTTGGGCAGTGCGTTCGCCAATTACGCGCGCGACCAGCGTTTCGTCGCGCCAGTAACGCCGCAAATAAAGCCGATCCTGATCCAGCACAAGTGGCTGGCTGCGATCCGGATTGCCCACTACCCATACCTGCTGGTATTGCGCGAGCGCCAGTTGCCACTCGGTCGTAGTCGCCGGAAGGTGCCCGGCGGCCGTCTGCAGGGTATGCCACTGCTCGCGCGTCCAACCCAGCAGCGTACACGGATCGGCGGCAAGCTCTTCCAGCTTCAGGCAACTGTGACCGCGCCCTTCGAGTTCGGACAGTAATGCGCAGCTGACCACCAGTGACGCCGGTGCAGGTGAATGCGCCAGCGATGCGATGAAACGGGCAAATGCCACTCCCAGTTGCCGCAGCAGCCCATCGTCGACCATGGTGTCGACGGCAGCGAATAATGCACTTGTCATGCTGATTCCTCAATGTGTGCCGGCAAAGGCAATAACTGATCCAACGCTGTCAGCAAGGCCGGATCTGGTTGCAAGTGATAACACCCGTGTGTGTCGGCATTAGCCAGTCCGCGCAGGAAGAAAAATAGCGCCCCTCCCAGATGGCGTGCCGGATCGTAGTTCGCACCGAGCCTGCTGCGCAGCAGCCGGTGCAGTGCGAGCAGGTAGATCATGCCCTGGACATCGTAGCGACTTGCCGCCATGCCTTCGGCCAGCGCCTCTTTGTGGTAACCGCCGTCGCCGCTGGCTAGCGCATTGGATTTATAGTCCAGCACCCAGTAGCGGCCGGCATGCTCGAAGACCAAGTCCATGAAGCCGCGCAACATGCCATTGAGTTGACGTTCGGACAAAGGCGGACGCGGCAGATCCTCGAGCAGGTGCGTCTGACACAAACCGTCGAGGGCTTTCGTCGCCAGTCCATCGGCGGCAAACCAGAACTCCATTTCAGGCGACAGATTGCCAAGCGTACATAATGCAGCGCCCAATGGCGGCAGTTCGGTCGTGGCGATTGCATGCATCCAGACGACGACGTCGTCCTGGCGATGTCCCCACCCTGCTCGCTCACAGCGCGCCCTCAGCCGACCATCGAATCGCGCGTCGTCGACCAAGTCGAAATCTTCGAGTGCCATCCATTCCAGCTGCTCATGCAAGAATTGCCCGGGCAGCGCACCGCGCGGGAAACGGTGCCATGCAACGTCCTGGCGCATGTCATCGGTCTCTTTGTCGTCGTCTTCAACCAGTTTTTCTGCCATCGGCGTGGCGGGTACCGGCGTAGCGCACAGATCGCGGGTGATCGACGTATAGCTGGCAATCGCCCAATTACGCTCAAGCGCACAGGTAAAATGTGGCGCCGCAATCAAGGGCGGCCTGCTATCGGCGCGCGACAGCGGCGTGCGTGCCGGCACCGCATCGGCTGCCTGTATGCGGATGCCGGCACAGTTCTCACGCAGCACCTGCAACGCCGGCATTAATTGGGCGCTCGAAATGTCCGCGCCGCCGCCCAGCAGATAACCGAACGCTGAGCCATCGATCTTGTTGTCGAGCGACGCAACGCCAAGCCACAGTGCATGGCGCGCGCGCGTCAGTGCCACATACAGCAGCCGCACATCTTCCTCAATGCGAGCGGCATCCATGGCGGCACGCGCTTTATCAGTCAGAGAAAAATCGATTTGGGGTTGGCCTGCATCATCGGTAAAGGCGAAAAAACTTCGATTTCTGCGAGTAACCGGTTTGGCCGACACCGCAAACGGTAGAAAGACCAACGGGTATTCCAGGCCCTTGGATTTGTGCACGGTAATTACCTGAACCAGCTCTGCATCACTCTCAAGGCGCAAGATGCGCTCATCGCCGCCGTCGGTGTCATTGTCAATCTGCTCGGCCAACCAGCGAATCAGCGCCTGCTCGCCGTCGAGTTGCTGGCTGGCGCTTTGCAGCAGTTCAGCCAGATGCAACAGGTCGGTCAGGCTGCGCTCGCCGCCGATCTGATTGAGCAAACTCGCCGGCAAACCAAGCTCATGGATAAAATGCCGCAGCATAGCCAGCACACCCTGACGCTGCCATATCAGACGCAGTGCTTTTAACTGTTCGACACGCGCTTCCCATGCCAGGTCATCCGCGGCAAGCGTCGCCAGAGCCGACAACGACAAGCCCGCCGTGCGGGTGGCGAACGCGGCGCGCGCAAGACTGCCAACCAGCGGGTTGGCCACCGCCTGCAACCATAACAAGACATCGGCGGCCTGCACGCTGTCAAACACCGAATCCTTATCTGACAAATAGACACTGGCCACTTTGCGCTGTTGCAGTGCGCGGCGCACAGCTGCCGCTTCATAGCGGTCGCGCACGAGTACGGCGATATCGGCCGGTTTGAGCCGTTCGAATTTATCGTCTTGTGAGGCAAAACCGGCCTCCGGATCGTTGAGTAAGGTCACGATCTGTTCGGCACACTGCGCCGCAAAATGAGCGCGGTAGTCATCGGCTTTGAGCGTGCTATCTTGATTGCACCAAATCGTCAGCACTGTGAGTGCATCGTCGGCACAAACCAGGCGTTCCTTGCGGCCATTGGCCAGCACATTCTCAAACGGCAAAGGGTTATTGCCGTTTTTGCGGAAACGGAAAGCGCCCGCCGGATGGCCGGGCTTGGCCCCCTGTCCTTCGGCATGCAGGAACGCCTGGTTGACCGCTTCGACCAGCGTCTCGCTGGAGCGAAAATTGGTACCCAACAGGTAATGGCGTCCGGCCGTCGCTTGGCGCGCATCCAGATAACTACGAATGTCGGCCCCTCGAAACCCGTAGATGGCCTGCTTTGGATCGCCGATCAGAAACAAACCAAGGGAAGACTGGGTATTGGCGACCTGATACAGCAAGTCGAAGATGCGGTACTGGTCAGGGGACGTATCCTGAAATTCATCGATCAGCGCGACCGGGTATTGGGTAGTGATGCGGCGCGCAAGCGTTTTGCCATTGCTGCCTTCCAGTCCTGCTCGCAGACGGGCGAGCATGTCGGCAAAACCGAACTGACGGGTACGCCGTTTGAGTTCGGCCATGCGCTGCGCGATCCGGGTCGCGGCATGCCGCATGAGATAGTGGCCGATCGGCTCAAGTCCCATGAGTTGTTGCTGAAGCGACACCAGTTGCGCGAAGTCGTCCCTCGGCGCAACTGAATGCCCCTTCTTGCAGGACTTCAGAAGGTTGTCGAGCGTGAGTTTTTCCCACGCCTTGTCAAAATCGGCGCCCGGTACAATGATGTCTGGATCTGTTGCCCAGGCGCGCAGCGCGTTAATCCAGGTCGCCACCGTTGCTGCTTTCAAGGTAGTGCCGCTTAACGCTGTCCGATTGTCCGCTATCCATGCTTCCATCCGCTCGGCCCGCTCGGCCCAACCCGGTTTGACGGCGGCCACATGGGCCTTTTGCTCCTGACTCACACGTATGATCATCTGCCCGAGCGACTCGGCAGTTGCCGCGCCGAATACTGCGACATGATTGACCAGTTGGCGCATGGCTTTTTCCATGCTCTCCAGATTGGGCCAGCAGTCGCGCAGCACCGCGAGTTGTACGCCGTCAAGCGGGTACACATGCTGCCGCCAATAGTCCCTGACGGCGTCGCTGAACAAGCTATTTTCGCTGCTTACCAACTCTTCGTCGAACAGGCAGCCGCTGTCAAACGCGTGTTCGCGCAACATCCGCTGGCACCAGGCGTCGATCGTGAAGATCGCACAGTCATCCATCGCTTCGGCCGCCATCATGAGCAGATGCGCTGCCTGCAGGCGCTCCGAGTCGGCCGGATAACTGGCAATCAAATCCAGCAGAAATGGATCGCTGGCAGCAGACACCAGCCCGCGGAAATATGCCGCCGCCTCCACCAGGCGCGCGCGGATGCGTTCGGTCAGTTCCCGCGTCGCGGCGCGGGTAAAGGTCATCACCAGTATCTCGGACGGAGACAGTGCACGACCGAAACCCTCTTCGCCACCGTGACCAAGTACCAAGCGCACATAGAGGGCGGCAATAGTCCAGGTCTTGCCGGTGCCGGCGCTGGCCTCGATGAGGCGCGAACCCTTCAGGGGGAAATGCAATGGGATAAGAGCTTGACTCATGCTGGGTCGCTTTCGATTGATGCTGCTTCGAGCGTGGTTATCGTGACATGGCTGGCGAGCCACTCGACCAGCGGGGCATAGAGCGCCCGCGAGCATTTTTCCCAATCGGGTTCGGCACTGAGTGCCGCGAAATCGCTCCATAACCGCGCCAGGCACGGATCGGCGACTTCGCCATCGAGCTTATAACCGCCGTCATATGTTTCGCGTTGTTTGCCGGTCGTGAGAAACTGCAAGGCCGTCTTGCAGGCGGTGGGCAACGGCCGATCGAGTCCGTCTTTCCAGCTCGACATCAGGCTCACAAGGGTCTGTCTGGCGCTGTCGGCCTCCAGTGGCGCCATCACGATCAGCGCGTCGGATGCCACCAGGTAGCCGGTCACCCTATGTCCGAGTGCGGCAGCGGCCAGATGCCGGATCCAGGCGCCAATCAGCTTCTCGCCACGCGGCGCCGGAGCATTGTCAGCAGTCGTGACCTTACCCGGATTTTGTTCAAGCCAAACCGTTTCGCTACCATCGCTGCGCAATTTGTCCAGCCAGTCTTCCAGTTCCACGTTGTCATGCGCAAAAGCAACCGGAAGCTTAGCGGATGCCAGCGGAAACTGCTTGCATAGCGTCAGCCAGGTCGTACGCACCGGCACCAGCTTACGTACCAGATGCTCTTGCCAATATTCCCCCATCAGGCCAATCGGCAGCACGCCCTCGCGTGCCAGGCGCGCAGTACGCTCGCGCAAGCGGGTCGCCACCTCGGCGATTGGCTCCTGCGGACCACTATCGTCAAGCAGGATGTCGAGAATGCCATATTCCTCCAGGCCGTTGAGACCGAACGGCTCCTCATCCTGCCCCACGATTTGGCTATCGGCAAAGACCACTTGCAGCCGCTGCCGGAAAAAATATTTCACCGGTTGTCGAACGAAGCGCGCCAGTTCACTCAGTGTCAGCCGGGACTCCTGATCTCTCTGCAACGGCGACAAAGCGGAACCCTCCTCCTCGCTGCTGTCGCCATGCGCTGTGCGCCATTCCCTGGCATAGGTCCGCAATCCGCCCTCTTCAAAGTAGCGGCGGCTAAAGGGCTGCAATGGATGTTCGGTCGTAATCTGCGCCAGATCCAGATCCCATCCGCTGCATAGATAATCGCGCAATTGGGACGCCAGCACCGAAGGCGGTTGCACGCTGTTGTCACGCACGTTGCGCCCCACCCAACTGATATACAGCTTGTCGCGGGCAGCCAGCAAGGCTTCGAGCATCAGGTAACGGTCGTCATCGCGGCGCGAGCGATCCCCAGGGCGGACCAGCCCTGGCTGGGACAGCAAATCGAAGTCGGCATGCTGGGCGCGGCGCGGATAGTCGCCGTCGTTCATCCCCAGCAGGCACACGACGCGGAAGGGCACGGCGCGCATCGGCATGAGGGCACAAAAGGTCACACCGCCGGAAACAAACCGCTGACTAAGTTGCGGCGCGTCAAGCGACCCAAGCCAGCCCTCGCGCAGGACCACCAGCGGGACCGGCTCGTCGAATTCCGCCGTTTCACAGTCTTCCAGCCAGGCCTGCAACGCTTGTTCGAGCTGAGCGACTGTAAGGCGGTCACGCTCGTCGCCGGCATCGAAAAATGTTTTCAACAGCAGCCGGGCACGCTCTCCCCAGACCACAGGTGGTACGGATTGCGCCAGCAAAGCGCGCCAGCTCAGCAATTTCTCGACGAAACTTGCCAATGCCCCGGCCAGCGCCGCATCCAATCCGCCGACTTCTGCATATGGCTCGATACCCGCATAACTGGCGTCGCCACCATTGGCATAACCCAACAACATGCGCCGCACACCGAATAACCAGGCATTTTGTTCGCCAGCCGGGCCAAGTCCGAGACTTTCGCGGTGCGCTGTGTCCAAACCCCAGCGCACACCGGAACCTGCGATCCATTGCCCCAGGCGCGGCAAGTCCGCTTCGGCAATTCTGAAGCGCGCAGCCAATGCAGGCACGTCGAGCAGGTCACGCACCTCGCTTTGCAGGCAGCGCTGGTCCGGTAGCCGCAGCAGCCAGTCGAGGGCAACCAGCAACGGATTGACCCGCCGCTCCGCAACATCGGCGATTTCGAATGGAATGTAACGCTCGTCGTAGCGGTTGTATTGCCCAAACACGGCGCGGATGGCCGGAGAAAATAACTCGATGTCGGGCACCATCACCACCACGTCACGTGGCTTGAGCGGACTATCGGTCGCGCCGGCAAACATGGCCAGCAACTGATCGTGTAAGACCTCGACCTCGCGCTGTGCGCTGTGGGCCATATGGCACTCGATCGAGCGGTCGGTCGGATCAATGCTGAGGCGAGGATGTTCATTCAAAGGCAGCATGTCGCGGATGGCACCTTGCACCTGTTCCAGTAGATTCTGCCCTTCACCTTCGCTAAACAGATCGATCCGGAGATTGGGAAAGGTCGCGCTGGCCGCCTGCGCGTCGTCGAATTCATCAAGCATGCGAATGAAATCCCGACCCAGACGCCCCCACCCCGCCAATAGCGGGTGGCTGTGGGCATGCATTTTTTCAAATGGCATGTCAGTAAGGTCTCGGCCAGCCCGTTGCTGTTGCCGGTGACGTTTGGCAGTGAGCAAATCCCGACCCTGAATGATGTCACCCCAGTAAAAGCGACAGGGATTGGGTACCGCAATCACCACCTGCATGCGCCTGGCCAGCATGCCCAACGCTTGCAGCGTCTGATAGGGCAATGCTGACACCCCAAACACCACCACACGCCGCGGCAAGTATCCGGAAGGCGCAGCATCGCTGCCGATGGCATCAACAAATTGCTGGCGCACATCGGCGCGCCCGCTGTCCCGCTCCTGTTCCTGTTCCGGTACGCTAGCCAGGATCGCACGCCATAGTTGCGCCTGCCACCGCTGGTCGTCGGCCAGCGCGACCGGGTCGCCGCTCGGTCGCCGCAATATGTCCCGACCGGCCGACCAATCAACCAGCCAATCTGCACGATAAACCTGGTACTGGTCTAATAGGTCGGACACGCGCTGTGCCAGTTGCAAGCGGCGATCCTGGTCGCCATCGGCCAGAAAGCGTTGCAGCGGGGCAAAGTCGGGTTGCTCCAGCAGCGTAGGCAGAAGACGCATCAAGCGCCACGTCAGCGTTGACTTGTCCAATGCCGAGCGACGCGCCACCTTGCGAGAACCCAGCATGCCCCGATACGCTTCCCACAGGAAGCGGCCGGGCAGCGTGATACGGGTGGCGGCACAAACCCCCATTTCTTCGGCAAGCGCTATCTTCAGCCATTCGGCAACACCATTGGATTGAACCAGGAAAATCTCCTGCTCAAGTGGCGCCAGCGGATTGCTGCGCAGCCAGCCAAACACCGCCGAGCGAAGTTGTTCTAGTTGATTGCCGTGAATGGCAAGAAGTCCCGGGCTCAAGTTTGATGGCATAAGAATTCAGTAAGTAGTTAAATCGAGCGCGTTGCCGGAGGGTGTGCTGGATTTTGTGTAAACGGAATTTCGTTTAATTCGGCTTCATCCGTTCTTCAAACTGGATAGTGAAGCGGTTAAGTGCTCCCTTCCAGTCCCGCAATGGCATCGTCCACTTCTT
>NZ_JBIIVN010000106.1:0-9328 GCF_044339385.1 Collimonas sp.
ACGGCTAGCTCCTTGAACTCCGCCGTGTACATCTGTTTTGGTATCTTCTTCATTGCTGGTCTTTCCAAAGGATCGTTGATTTTACGTTACCTATGGAAGACTAAATTTCGGGGGAAGCTCAGTGAATGGCAGCATGTATTCACGGGCTTGTAAAAAGCTTCTGAAAAGACTTTTAAAAAGTAAGGGTTTGCGCAAGCTTTTTACACAAAAGTAGTACAATTTGCCAAAACATAATTGAATTGGCTTCAATCGAAAAGCCACACCCGAAGTAGCCTTCGCGTGTGGCTTTTTTATTTGTCATCGCAAACGCATCGCAAACGCATCGCAAACGCATTACCAACGCGCATTGCTAATAGAAGTGGTGATTTATTGTTGAAACCGGGGCTTGAGTTTCGGCCACTCGTGCCAACATCATTAATAAGTTTTTTTGATAAGGCTCGCCATGACGACTTCTACATTTACTGAACAAACTCAGTTGCCTCTCTTGCCTTTACGGGATGTGGTGGTATTCCCGCATATGGTGATTCCTTTGTTCGTCGGCCGCCCGAAGTCCATCAAGGCCTTGGAAGCTGCTATGGAGCGGGGCAAGAGCATCACGCTTGCGGCGCAGAAGGCCGCAGCCAAGGACGAGCCGTCGCCAGACGATATCTACGAGATCGGCTGCGTCGCCAACATTTTGCAAATGTTGAAATTGCCTGACGGCACCGTCAAGGTATTGGTGGAAGGTGCGCAGCGCGCCCGTATTCATCGCATCAGCGAACTCGACACGCATTTCGTCGCCGACCTCACGCCGGTCGAGTCTGAGCTGGGGGATGAGGCTGAAGTGGAGGCGATGCGTCGCGCCATCGTTCAGCAGTTCGACCAATACGTCAAACTGAACAAGAAGATTCCGCCTGAGATACTGGCTTCGCTGTCGGGCAGCGACGATGCCGGCCGTCTGGCCGACACCATCGCTGCACACCTGCCGCTCAAGCTTGAGCAAAAGCAGGTGATCCTGGAGATATTCAATATTGCCAAGCGCTATGAGCACTTGCTGGGGCAGCTTGAAGGTGAGCTGGATATCTTGCAGGTTGAAAAGCGTATCCGCGGCCGGGTTAAACGCCAGATGGAAAAATCGCAGCGCGAATACTATCTGAACGAGCAGGTCAAGGCGATCCAGAAAGAGTTGGATGAAGGCGAAGAAGGCGCCGATCTGGAAGAGCTCGAAAAGAAAATCCTGGCTGCCAAGATGCCCAAGGAAGCGCTCGAAAAAGCCCAGAGCGAACTGAAGAAGCTCAAGCTGATGTCGCCAATGTCCGCCGAGGCGACCGTGGTGCGCAATTACATCGATACATTGGTTGGTTTGCCATGGAAGAAAAAATCCAAGGTCAATAATGAACTAGGCAATGCTGAGAAAGTCCTGGAGGGCGATCACTATGGTCTGGATAAGGTCAAGGAACGCATCCTGGAATATCTCGCCGTGCAGCAGCGCGTCGATAAGCTCAAGGCGCCAATCCTCTGTTTCGTCGGTCCACCGGGCGTCGGTAAAACCTCGTTGGGGCAATCGATCGCCCGTGCCACCAATCGTAAGTTTGTGCGGATGGCTTTGGGTGGTGTGCGTGATGAAGCCGAGATTCGCGGTCATCGTCGCACTTACATCGGCTCGATGCCAGGTAAGATCTTGCAAAGTCTGGCCAAAGTCGGTGTGCGCAATCCGTTGTTCCTGCTCGATGAGATCGACAAGCTGGGCATGGATTTCCGTGGTGATCCTTCCTCGGCTTTGCTGGAAGTGCTGGATCCGGAGCAGAACCATACGTTCTCGGATCATTACATCGAAGTCGATTTCGACTTGTCTGATGTGATGTTTGTGGCGACGTCGAACTCGTTTAACATTCCGCCGGCATTGTTGGACCGGATGGAAGTGATTCGTTTGTCCGGCTATACCGAGGATGAAAAGACTAACATCGCCCAGCGTTACCTGCTGCCGAAGCAAATCAAGAACAATGGTTTGAAGGCCGAGGAAATCACTGTGGCTGAAGGCGCAATCCGCGACATCATTCGGTACTACACGCGTGAAGCCGGGGTGCGCTCTCTGGAACGTGAAATCTCTAAGATCTGCCGCAAGGTGGTCAAGCTGCTGCTGTTGAAGAAACAGGAGAAGAAGGTTGCCGTGACATCGAAGAACATCGATAAATTCCTCGGTGTGCGGCGCTTTGACTACGGCGTTGCCGAGAAAGAAAATCAGATCGGTCATGTGGTCGGCCTTGCCTGGACTGAGGTGGGCGGTGAGTTACTGACTATTGAAGCCGTCAAGATGCCGGGCAAGGGCGCGATTATTCGTACCGGTACCTTGGGCGATGTGATGAAGGAGTCGATCGACGCGGCACGCACTGTCATGCGTAGCCGGGCGGCAAAGCTTGGTATCAAGGGCGAGGCATTCGAGAAAAGCGATATCCACATTCACGTCCCGGAAGGGGCAACGCCAAAAGATGGGCCATCAGCCGGGGTCGGAATGACAACCGCATTGGTGTCTATCTTTACCGGGATTCCGGTGCGCGCCGATGTCGCGATGACAGGTGAAATCACCTTGCGTGGCGAGGTCTTGCCAATCGGCGGTTTGAAAGAGAAGCTGCTGGCTGCGCATCGCGGCGGTATCAAGACCGTATTGATTCCAGAGCAGAATGTGAAGGACTTGGCCGAGATTCCGGATAACGTCAAGAACAAGCTGGAAATCGTGCCGGTGCGCTGGATCGACAAAGTTCTGGAAATTGCCCTGGAGCGTCAGCCGGTGCCGCTTACCGAAGAAGAAGCGGTGCTGGATGCGGCGGTGACCAAGAACACCGAAAAGTCAGATCCTACCGTAGTCAAGCATTAGTCGACGTCAGGCGGCGGCTGCCAATCGCAGCGCCGCCGTTTTCAAAAAAAAGCGCTCGCAAGAGCGCTTTTTTATATGTCAAAACGATTCGGGTGTCGGACCTGAGCGGTTTCTTCAGTTGTCTCAAGTCTGCCGGGGTGTGCCTGTCATTCGCTTGAGGCAAGGGTTTGCTGCTAGTTTAATGGGGGTGGCAGATTTTCCTGCGCTCGTCAGCGATGGCTGCACGCAATAATATGGATGCAAACATCATTTCCAACTTCGATTCCCGTTCATGCGCGGCGACTTAAGTGAGCAAAACCGAATTAATTGCTCATATTATGAAAGCAGCCGACCGTTCCAAAGCTGCATCGACGCGCGCACTGGATGCGTTGATCGGTGCTGTGAAAATTACTGTAAAAAAATGACTCGGTGACCTGGGCCGGCTTCGGTGCTTTTTCGGTGGGTAAGCGCGCCGCGCGTGCCGGCCGCAATCTACTTGCGGGCGAGGCAATCAAGATCAACGCGATGAAAGTTCCTGAATTTAAGCCTGGCAAAGCTTTGAAAGATGCTGTAAACTAACGTTTTTTGGCGTGGTGACAAACGCCAAAAGCTTGACTGGCTAGATTGGCGTATTTCAGTTCATGGCTTGTTATTTAAAGCGATGAGTGAGAGCCGGCACGGGTGCTTAGCTCAGTTGGTAGAGCGGCGCCCTTACAAGGCGTAGGTCGGGAGTTCGAGCCTCTCAGCACCCACCACGCAGTCAGGTAAAAAGTGCAGATCAGAGATGATCTTCACAGCAGTTTTAGGAGTGGTAGTTCAGCTGGTTAGAATACTGGCCTGTCACGCCGGGGGTCGCGGGTTCGAGTCCCGTCCACTCCGCCAAAATACAAAAAGGCGAACGAAAGTTCGCCTTTTTTCATATGCAACCCCGATTTGTATTGCTGCCTTGTTTGCTGGCAGCGCGTTTTCGATTGGCCGACCATGTTTGAATTTGTACGTACCCATCAGCGCTTGATGCAGTTTTTGTTGTTGTTACTGATTATCCCTTCCTTCGCTCTTGTCGGGCTGCAAAGCTATAGTAGCTTTGGCGACAGCGACAGCGACAGCGACAGCACAGTGGCCAAGGTTGCGGGGCAGCCGATCACCCACCAAGATTGGGATGCCGCATTGCGCGATCAGATGAGCCGCATGCAGCAAGCGTTTGGTGAACGCTTCGATCCAAAAATGCTGGAGACGCCAGAGGCCAAGCAAGGTGTGTTGGACAACCTGATCTGGCAACGCGTTCTGGCTGCCACAGCGACCCGCAAGCGTCTGACCGTGTCGGATCCGGTGTTGCAGCAGACAATTCTTGGCATGTTTCCCAACCTGGTCGGTGCTGACGGTAAATTCGACAGCAAGTTGTTCAATCAGTTGTTGGCGGCCCAGGGCATGACGCAAGTTTCGTATGCGGCCCGCTTGCGCCAGGATTTGGCGATGCAGCAACTGAGTGGTGCCGTGCAAGCCACCGCATTTACGCCAAAAACAGTGGCAACGCGTCTGTCCGATATCGGAGACCAGGAGCGCGAGGTACAGGAATTGCTGTTTAAGGCCAGGGATTACGCTGCTCAGGTAAAGGTTACTGATGCCATGCTGCAGGATTACTACGCTAAGAACGCTAAGGAATTTGAAATCCCTGAACGTATCAAGGCCGAGTATGTCGTGCTCGATAGCGCCGCGGCGGCTGCCCAGGTCACGGTCAGCGATGCCGACATCAAGTCTTATTACGACAGTAATGTGGCTCGCTACACCACTCCGGAAGAGCGTCGCGCCAGTCATATCCTGATCTCGGTCAAGAGGGATGCTCCGGCAGCCGAGCTGGCTGCCGCCAAAGCCAAGGCCGAGAGCCTGCTGGCTCAGGCGCGCAAGAATCCTGCCGACTTTGCCAAATTGGCCAAGGCCAATTCGCAAGATACGGCTTCGGCAGAAATGGGTGGCGATCTCGGTTACTTCGCCAACGGCATGATGGTCAAGCCATTTGAGGATGCCGCGGCCAAATTGAAGCAAGGCGAGATCAGTGATCTGGTGCAGTCCGATTTCGGTTATCACATCATCGAGCTGACCGGTATCAAGCCGGCTCAGGTAAAGCCTTTGGATCAGGTCAAGGCGGATATTGGCGGTGAGATTAAAAAGCAACTGGCGGCAAAGAAGTTTGCTGAGTTGGCTGAAACATTCAGCAATACAGTGTACGAACAGGCCGACAGTTTGAAATCTGTGGCCGACAAAATGCATCTGCAGATTCAGACTGCCGACAATCTCGGTCGCCAGGTTAATCCTGCCGTGGCACCAACGGCTCCGTTCAATAACCAGAAATTCCTGACCGCGCTGTATTCGACCGAGTCGTTGCAGAACAAGCACAATACCGAAGCAGTTGAAATTGCTCCGAATACGTTCATTGCCGGCCACGTGGTTGACTACAAACCGGTGACGAAGCGTGCGTTTGAAGAAGTCGAGGCAATAATTCGCGATAAGGTGACGCGCACTGAAGAGATCGCGTTGGCTAAAAAAGCTGGCCAAGAAAAGTTGGCAGCGCTGAAGGCGCAAGATAGCACCACAGGCTTCGGCGCATCGCAGACTGTATCGCGGGTTAAGAGTCAAGGCGTCAATCCTCTGGAATTCGATGCCGTCATGAAGGCCGATGTCAGCAAGTTGCCAGCGTTTGTTGGTGTTGAGTTGCCGCAGCAAGGTTATGCGTTGTATCGCATCGGCAAGGTTGTGCAGCCGGCCAATGTCGATCAGGCGCGTCGTACCTCGGAGCAGCAGCAGATTACGGCAGTAGTGGCGCAGCAGGAAATGCTGGCGTACGTAGATGTATTGAAAGAGAAGGCGAAGGTCAAGATATTGAAATCTGTCGCATCATCGTCAGTTGGCAGCGATAGTCAGTAAGGCATATATCATCGCCGCGCGCCCTGACGGTGGCGCAAACAAAAAACCACTTGATTCAAGTGGTTTTTTGTTTGCACGTTTATTTAGTGAGCAGTGGCGATAATCCTGACCAGATATTCTTCAATATGATCGGATGTGCCTGCGCGGTCGGATGGATGCGATCAGCCTGAAACATTGTTGGCGTGTCCGGTACGTCCGCCAGCAGGAAGGGCACCAGCGACACTTTGGTTTGCTTTGCCAGTGTGCCGTAGAGCGAAAAGAATTTTTCGGTGTAATCGCGCCCGTAATTGGGCGGAATCCGCATACCTACCAACAGTACTTTGGCTTTAGCCTTATGAGTAGCATCGATCATACTGCGCAGGTTGGTTTGGGTGGCACTTAGTTGCAAGCCACGTAATGCATCGTTGGCACCCAGCTCAAGGATGAGAATGTCCGGTTGTTGTTGTAATAATGCCGGCAGGCGGGTGTTGCCGCCGCTGGTGGTTTCGCCACTGATGCTGGCATTGATGATGTTGTAGTCGAAGTTTTCATGCTTCAGACGCTGTTGCAGCAACGCCACCCAGCCGCTGCCTCGTGCCAGACCGTATTCGGCTGAAAGGCTGTCACCTAACACCAGAATCGATTTTGATGCAGAATATGCATTGTTCGTCCATACTAGGCCGAGCAGGCCAAGCAAAAAGGCAACAATGCGCACGCTGCCGGTAATCTTGCCGGGCATGCCAGCGATCAATCGTTCAACACCATTTCCAAATCGGGAGTAGACAATCTGCATGCATGAATCCTCTTTTGTTATTCCTGTGATGGGAAGCCCCAAGGCGCCCGCCATCGATGTCAAGCATCTGAGCAAGCGCGTGGCCGACGCCAGCGGCGAGCTGGTGATTCTCAATGATATCAACTTTAACGTACATAGTGGCGCGACGTTGGCCATCGTCGGCGCCTCTGGTTCGGGCAAGTCAACCTTGCTGGGTCTCCTCGCGGGCCTGGATGCGCCATCGTCTGGAACGGTGTGCATCGACGGCACGGATATTTTTGCGCTGGATGAGGACGGGCGAGCTGGCTTGCGCAAGGAGAAACTCGGCTTTGTCTTCCAGTCGTTTCAACTGTTGGGGCATTTGAACGCGTTGGAAAATGTCATGTTGCCGCTTGAGCTGCGTGGTGAAAAAGATGCCCGAGAAAAGGCCGAGGCTAAGTTGGAGCGGGTCGGGTTGGCGACGCGCTTGCGTCACTATCCTAAATATTTGTCTGGCGGCGAACAGCAGCGGGTGGCGTTGGCGCGCGCCTTTGTCACCGAGCCGCCGCTGTTATTTGCCGATGAGCCGACCGGTAGTCTGGATGCCGCAACCGGCGATGCGGTGATCCGGCTGATGTTTGAGTTGAATCAAGAGCGCGGGTCTACCCTCGTGCTGGTCGCACACGATACGTCGATCGCCATGCAATGCCGGCAGACGGTGACGATTGCAGCCGGCCGTGTGCTGAGCCCGGGGCAGGCTAGTCCGGGTGGACGGCAGATTTTTCAGCAAGCCGGTTGAGTAATTTGTGCGATCTGTGCGATCTGTAGCCGACCACAGATTATGTTGAGCTTCGGCGTCGAATGCAGAAAATAAGGAATGGAGAAGCGGCATGTCGGCATGGCTTTCAGTGACCAAGGCAGTGCTCCCGTATGCGACCGATATTATTGCGGTTGCGGTGCCGGTCTTTACGCGCCGCAAAGGCAGCACCGAGGAAGGTCAGATTCAGATATTGCAGCAGCAGGTGACTGAACTGCAAAGTGCCTCGTTGCAAAATATTGGCGATATCAAGGGGCTTGCGGAACAATTTAAGACCGCGCTGCCCTTGTTGGAGCAAGAAGTGCAGACGGTCGAGCACAAGCTTAAACGTGCAAACATGCTTTGCGGACTCGCGCTCGGGATTGCGATGCTGTCTCTGGTGGTTGCGTTGCTTGCCTTGTGGGGAAAATGAAATAAGTTGCGAAGCGGTTTCAAAAGCGGTTTCAAAAGCGGTTTCAAAAGCGGTTTCAAAAGCGGTTTCAAAAGCGGTTTCAAAAGCGGTTTCAAAAGCGGTTTCAAAAGCGGTTTCAAAAGCGGTTTCAAAAGCGGTTTCAAGTGGCATTGTTTTTCCTGAGAATGTCTTAACTACAGGGCTTGATATGCAAGACGCCAAACCAAAGAAAAGATCACGCCGCCGCTTCATTCTCGGCGGCCTCGGTCTGGGCGGGGCTTTGATCGTCGGGTGGGGAGTCATGCCGCCGCGACAACGACTCAATGGCGCTCGCCCGCTGCCCGCCGAGCATGGGCAAATTGCCTTGAATGGCTGGCTCAAGATTGACGCCGAGGGTATTGTGACGGTTGCCATGCCGCGCAACGAGATGGGGTAAGGTGTGCATACGGCATTGCCCACGCTGGTGGCCGAAGAGCTGGATGTGCCGTTGTCGCAGGTGCGTATCGAGCCGGCTCCGATTGACGCCATCTACGGCAACGTAGCGCTCTGGTCGGAGGCGCTACCATTTCATCCGGACGACTCCGGGGCGCTGAAGGACGCGGCGCTGTGGCTCACCGCCAAGGTTGGGCGCGAATTGGGCATCATGATTACCGGCGGCTCGTCCAGTGTCAGGGATGCCTGGCAGCCGATGCGGCTGGCAGGGGCTTCGGCCCGGGCAATGCTGGTGCAGGCGGCCGCGCGGCGATGGCAGGCGGCGCCCGCAGATTGCACAACCGCGGATGGCTTGGTGTCGCATGCCGATGGTCGGCAAATCGGTTACGGCGCTTTGGCTGTCGATGCCGCCGGTCTCGATCCCGGCAAGGTTACATTAAAGCGTGCCGCCGATTTCAAGTTGATCGGCCAGCCATTACCTCGGCGTGATTCCGCCGCTAAAGTGGATGGCAGTGCACTGTTCGGTATTGATGCGCGGCCAGCGGGCATGCAATATGCGGCGCTCAGGATGGCACCGGTGTTTGGCAGCAGCTTGCGGCGCTTTGACGCCGCCACTATTGCCGCGCTGCCGGGGGTTGTCAAAGTGGTCGATTTTTCATCGGCAATACGCCAACATTCCGGCGCAACTGCCGGTGTTGCTGTGATTGCCAAAAGCTTCTGGCAAGCCAAGCGGGCGGCTGAGAAATTATCGATCGAATGGAGCGAGGGCAGCGCCTCTGGCTGGTCTAATGACACCATATTCAGCCAGCTCGCAGATAGTCTGTCGAGCGAATCCGGTTTTATTTATCATAACAGTGGCGAGCCTGATATCACCATTCCCGCCGGCAGCCGGATTCAGTTGCAGGCCACGTACAGTGCGCCATTTCTGGCGCACGCCACGATGGAGCCGGTCAACTGCACTGCTCAGGTCAAGGACGGCAAGGTGCAGTTGTGGGTATCGACGCAAGTGCCCAGTATCGCCGTCGACGTTGCCGCCAGGGTGGCTGGAGTCGGCAGCGAAAATGTGAAGGTAAATGCGATGTTGCTCGGCGGCGGTTTCGGACGCAAGCTGGAAACTGAGCTTCCCTCGATTTTTCGTCTTCCAACAGGTGGCTTTTATGCCGCCTGTTTTTCCTGATGTTGCTCAGTGAGCCAGTCATCTAA
>NZ_JBIIVN010000108.1:0-9240 GCF_044339385.1 Collimonas sp.
TTCGGCAAGATCAGTTTCAGGTAGTGCGAATTGCGAAATCGACGCCGATCTCGCGCCAGAACTCCTGCTCCTTAGCCATCCAATAGCTGGCTGTCGGATGGTCTTCGATCCAGTCGCGCTTGATGTCGAGCTCGATCTTGCTCTTCATTTTCAAGCGCAATTCGTCAAGATCGACCTCAATGCGCGAGTGCAGGAACATGACCGCCAAACGCAACGCCAGAACTGCCTTGGCAAAATCGGGCTCCAGCAATGCGTCGCTGATTTTGCGCAGATTCCCCTTCTGCCCAAGGATGAGTATGCTCATCACGTGCTGTTCACGCGTCGTAAATCCGGACAGATCGGCGTTTTCAATCAGGTAGGCCGCGTGCTTGTGGTAACCGCTTTGCGATACCACCAAGCCTACCTCATGCAACAATGCACCCCAATGAAGATATTGGCTCAGCATATCGTTGTTTGGCTTGAGCATCTCGAACAGGGAAGTTGCCGCTTCAGCAACGCGGCTGGCGCGCAACTGATCAACGTGAAAACGTTGAGAGAAATCATGCACCGACTGGTCGCGCCGATCCAGGCGCGTTCCGCGTAACTGCAAATCCCACATCACACCCATCCGCAAGCCCGCCTCGATAGGCTGAATAACTTCAATGCCAAGTTCTTGCATCAGTCCGATAAGCACTGCCAAGCCGCCCACCATCACGGCGGCACGCTCAGGCTTCATGCCCAGCAAATCAATGCGGCTGACATGACCGAATTCGACAAAACAATTTTTCAGTGCTTCCAGACTGGTGTAGGAAAGACGGTGGTCGCCCAAACCGTTTTTTTCGATAGTTTCGGCGATCGCCCGAATGGTCCCGGATGAACCATATGCATGGCTCCAGTTCTGCGGCCGGTAAGGTGGCGCCGCATCTTCAAAATGACTGCGTGCCGACAGCACCGCGGCATCATACGCGGCCGCGCTAATCTGGCCATCGGCAAAGAAAGCCAAGCTCTGATTGACGGTGCCGATACCGAACGATTCGACCCGCTCGATCTGCTGCCCGCGCCCCAGGATCAGTTCGGTGGAACCGCCGCCGATGTCGAGCACCAGCCGTTTTTCATTTGGCAGGCGCAGCATACTGGCAACCCCCATATAGATCAGGCGCCCCTCCTCCTCGCCCGAAATGATTTCAATCGGATAACCGATTGCCTGCCCGGCGATCGGCAGGAATTCGGCGGCATTTTTGGCGACGCGCAAGGTATTGGTTGCGACCACGCGCACCGCCTCTAATTGATAGTCTGCCAGGATGCTACGAAAGCGCGAGAGTGAATCCAACGCGACTTGCATGGCCTGCTCGGTCAGATAGCCTTTGCTGTCGAGGCCGGCGGCCAGTCGAATCGGGTCGCGCGCGCTCTTGATGACGCGAATCGCATCGCCATTGTACTTGCCGATATGCAAACGGAAACTGTTGGACCCCAAATCCACTGCTGCAAACATTGCTTACCTTTATGCAAAAGAACGTTCGACAAAAAACACTTCTATGATGCCCCTTACAAGAGGCTAGTTGCGACAATAAAGATTGATTATTACGATTTGATGACAAATTCAGGCGAGCTCCGGATCGGTCGCTCCAGAGTAGGCGAAGCCAAATTTTATCGTATCGGCATGACAATGTACTGCACGATGCGTTACCCCACAAGCGCAATCGGCGTTCGCCAGAAGTCAACCGTTATTCACGGGCGTGCGCCAGAATGCCTGCACGACATCGAGCTCTCGCGTCCTTTTGAAAGGCGGCAAGCTCTGCCAGATACGCCGACCATACCCCTTCGATATCAGGCGTGGATCGCAAATCATCAACACGCCGCGATCGGTTTCATCACGAATCAGACGACCGGCGCCCTGCTTCAGGTTGATGATAGCCGCCGGTAACTGATGATGCATGAAACCGTTCATGCCTTTCGCCTCCAGAGCATCGATGCGCGCCGCTAATACGGGATCATCCGGCGGCGAAAACGGTAATTTGTCGATGATCACCAACGATAACGCCTCACCGCGCACATCGACCCCTTCCCAAAAACTCTGGCTACCGATTAATACAGCATTGCCGGCGGCGCGGAAACGGTCGAGTAGTTCGGTGCGACCGGCCTCACCCTGCACCAGCAGGAGAAAATTCAGATGGCGCGCCTCGAATTCGGCGCGCAGCCTTTCAGCGGCGCGATTGACAGCACGAATCGTGGTACACAGCAGGAAAGCGCGACCGCCGGAAGCCTCGATCACGGGCAGCGCGGCGTCGATAACAGCATCGGTATAGTCCGGCGAATTCGGTTGCGGCAGGTGCTGCGGCACGTACAACAGACCTTGCTGACCATAATCAAAGGGACTGGGCCAGGATTGCGCAGGCTCGTCCCACAAGCCCATCTGCGCAGCGTAATGCTGAAAATCATTCTTCACCGCCAGCGTTGCCGAAGTGAATATCCACGACCTGGCAACACCTTCGCGCTGCTTATTGAAGATCGGTGCAATCGACAACGGCGTCTGGTGCAGCTGCAACGAGGAGGAAAACGCCTCCACCCACAGCACACTCCCCTCGTCGTCAGGTTCGGCGCCCTTGGCTTTCTTTGGCGTCTTGACACTGCCAGCCGATGCACTGCTCCAGGCGTCCAGCTGATAGCCCAACTCGACTGCGCGAGTGCGGCATTGTTCAATGGTTTCAGCCCGTTCGGCCTGCTTTTCAAGCACCGCAATCATGCCGTGCAGCTGTTCGCGCATGGTCTCCAGCGCCGGAAAGAACACACTTGATGGGGCGATCTGGTTGACCGCCAGCCGCACCACATCTTGCGGAAACGCCAGCCGCAGATCGCGCGCCGCTTTCTCGACCGGCAATACCACTTGTGCCCAGTCAGCACCGTCGCGCGCATGCGACAGACCTTCCGCCAGCACATCCCTGCACAATTCCAGAATTTGCGACGTCGACACGGTATTACCGAAGAATAGCGTCGCCACTTCCGGCAATTGGTGTGCCTCGTCAAAAATAATCGTGTTGGCAGACGGCAGCAACTCCGCCACGCCGCTGTCTTTCAACGCCACGTCGGCAAAGAAAAGATGGTGGTTGACCACCACTACATCGGCCTGCTGCGCCTCTTTGCGCGCCTTCATGACAAAACAGTCCTGATAATACTGACATTCTGCGCCCATGCAGGTATCGCGGGTAGAGGTCACCAGATTCCAGATCAGCGCAGTTTCGGGCACCTTTGACAACTCGGCCTTGTCGCCGGACGAGGTCGTCTTCATGAAGCGCGAGATTTCCCGGAGGTAGCCGACATCCTCGCGCGAGGTCATACGGCCATTCTGTAAGGTGCGTTCCAGATGAAAATGGCAAACGTAGTTGGCGCGGCCTTTCAGTAGCGCCACCGACACCGGCGCACTCAAGGCTTTGCGCACAGTCGGGATATCGCGCAAATACAATTGATCCTGTAGATTTTTGGTGCCGGTCGAGACAATCACCTTACCGCCCCACAGTAGTGCCGGAACCAGGTAGGCGAAAGTCTTGCCGGTGCCGGTGCCAGCTTCGGCGATCAAAGTACGCTGCTGATCAATCGCATTAGCGATTGCTTTGGCCATTTCAGTTTGCGCCTGACGCGGACGAAAGCCGCCAACCGCCTGCCCCAGCGGGCCGGAACTGGCAAACAAGCGATCGACATCGTCGTCGTGGATACCGCTTACAACGGCGACTGCGTCACTGCTTACGCCTTCGATGGGCGCGGGGGATGTGTCTTCGATCAAGGTAACTTACTGAGAACGGCTGATGAGGGTTATATCTTATCAGCCTGAGTGCGGGCTATCAGGCAGGGATATCAGGAATTAATTGCATTTTTAACAGCGTTATCTGATCCTTAAGTTGCAGTTTCCGCTTCTTCAAGCGGCGCAATTGCAGTTCTTCATGCAAGACCTGATTCGTCATGGTATGAATGGTGGCATCGAGGTCGCGATGCTCGACTTCGAGTTCTATAATGCGCCGAAGGATTTCTTCCCGGTCAATGATGGTCATATTCTGGCGCTGGAAAAAGTTGACACATAGAAATGCGTTGAAATAATACGTGCGTATAATAATTCCTGATTCGCCTGGCGCATTTACGCAAAACAATGACTTTGAGCAAATAAGGTTGAATTGTCAACGAATTGATCGCTAGCGGATGCGCAACAAGCAAATATGGAATTTCCTAGAACAGGATGCAGTTTAATCTACCCAGACGAATGAGCCAATACAAGATCGAAGCAGGAACAGGCCAGCATATCGGCGACCGAAAAGAACAACAAGACCGTGTGGCATTGTTTACCGCGCCCAAGGCACCGGGCTACGTGATGGCGGTGCTGGCCGACGGCATGGGCGGCCGCAGTGGCGGCGCACTGGCTGCCGAGCAGGTGATTTGCACTGCCAAACAGATTTTCGAAGGCTTTTCGCCGCTGGCCGACAACGTTGAAGAAATGCTGCATAACATTGCGCTTGAGACGCATACCGTGATCAAGCTGAGCGGCTTTTCCAACGACAAAGACCCGCATACGACCATGGTGATACTTGTCCTTGCGCCCGACGGCACTGCCACCTGGGGTCATGTCGGCGATTCACGCCTGTACCGCTTCGATGGCCCCAATTTTGCGGAGCACACGATCGATCACTCGTACGTGGAGAAGCTGGTCAGCGAAGGCAAGCTTTCGCGCACCCAAGCCAAATCGCACAATCTGTCGAATATCCTGCTCAATGCGCTGGGATCGAGCGCCAACATCCCGCAAGTCACCATCAACCGCCATACCGGTCTGAAAGCAGGCGACGCCTTTCTACTTTGTTCGGATGGGCTCTGGCATTACTTTACTGAGGACGAACTAGGCGCAGCGATCGCCATGAACAAGCCGCGCGATGCTGCTGAAATGCTGATTACCAAAACACGCAAGCGCTCCGAAGGGCATACTGCCGACAACTGCACTTTTGCAATCATCAAGCTGGTGGCGCCGCCCAAAGAAGCGTCAAACTATACAGTCAAAAAGATGCGCCGGGCAGTATAGAGCGTGCGGCGAGCCACATTGCTTTACGGCGCTGACACTGATGGCGGTGTCGGTGTCGGTGTCGGTGTCGGTGTCGGCGCCAAGTTTGCCGGGGCCGAAGCGGTGGCAGCCTTCTTGGCCGCCAGTTCCTTGGCCTTTTCAGCCTTGTTAGCAGCGACTTGGCGCTGACGCTCTGCCGACTCTCGTGCTTTTCTGTTAAAAGCCGCGACATTATCGGCGCGCTCCTGCGCTTTTGCAGCCTCGTCCTGTTGCGCTTTTTTCAGGCGGGCGCCATGATCGGCGATGCGTTTATCAGCCTCACCGGCGTGCTGTGCAGTCTTGGCCGCGACTTCCTTTTCTTTTGCCGCGCTTTGCCGCAGCTTATCGGCATTAGACAGCTCCTTTTCCTTCCGGTCTTGTGCCTTCTGTGCGGCTTCAGCGGGCAGGCCGGCTTCATGTATTACGAGCGCACGGTCTCGTTCATCGGCACGCTCACGACGTAAAAAGGCGTTGGCAGCAATATCGATTGGACGAATCGCCTTCATCGCCAATCGACGCTGCTCCCTGGCTATATCCAAGCAATGATTCACGAAGAACTTTTGATAACAGGCGCGCCGTTGCTCAAGATCGCGCGCTTCGACCTCAGCCCTGGCAGTGGCCGCATCGGCAACGGCTTTATTTGCAGTCTCCACCGTCGTCAGCGACTCCAGCGGATAGCGCGTGGTGAGTTCCGTAGCCGGCTCGGCAACCGGCTTCAATGAAGCCACCGTATCCGCCGCCGCCGCGGCACCAGACCAAGTCAACAGTGCGACGGTCATGCCTAGCGCGGCACCCCGCTGCAGGCGCATGGTGGCACTCGACGGCGACAGAGTAGCCAAAATCAAAGAGGCGAATTCCACGTGATCCTATCCATTTCTCAACATTATTCAGGGTGCCCGGCAACGGCATCGGTCTAGACGATCGAATCGGCCTCGGAGCGCCGCTCTGCATCCATATATTCGCGCGACTGCATCTCCACAATACGCGATACGGTGCGATGGAACTCATTGGCCAGCATACCCTGGGTGTATAGCTCCTCCGGCGGCAGCGCAGCCGACATGATCAATTTGATCTTGTGATCATAGAACACATCGATCAGCCAGGTGAAGCGGCGCGCCTCGGAAGACATCGCTGCCGACATCTGTGGGATACCGGACAATATCACCGTATGGAAGCGGCTGGCAATTTCAAGATAATCGTTCTGCGAGCGCGGCCCGCCACACAGAGTATTGAAATCGAACCAGATAACCCCGCCGGCTCGGCGCAAGGACTTGATTTTACGCGCTTCAATGTCGATGATAGGATCTTCATCGGCAGTTTCCGCCACACCCGCAAAAGCATGACGCAACGCCCGATCGGTATCCCCATTAAGCGGCGTATGATAGGTCTGGACTTGCTCCAGCGCCCGCTTGCGATAATCGATGCCAGCATCAATATTCATGACGTCCAGGTTGTCTTGCAGCAGCTTGATGGTGGGTAGCATACGATCGCGGTGCAAGCCATCCGGATACAAGGTGCTCGGCTCGTAGTTCGATGTCATGACAAACGACACGCCATTGTCGAACATCGCCTTGAGCAGGTTATAGAGACTCATGGCATCGGCAATATCGGAGACATGGAATTCATCGAAACAAATCAGCCGATATTTCTTCGCCACCCGCTTCGCCACCTCATCCAACGGATCGGCGACCCCTTTGAGCTCGTCCATTTGACGATGCACGGCGCGCATGAATTCATGAAAATGCAGGCGCGTTTTGCGCACTACAGGCACCACGGAATAAAAGCTATCCATCAAGAATGACTTGCCGCGCCCGACGCCGCCCCACATATACACGCCGCGCGGTACATCAGGGCGATTAATCAGGCGTTTAAATGAATTGGAACGCTGCGCCTTGTATGCAACCCATTCGTCATAAGACCGTTGCAAGCGCTCGACGGCGCGTAGTTGCGCTGCATCGGCCTGAAAGCCGCGTTGTGTCAGTGCCTGTTCATAAAATTCTAAAACGTTCATTGTTTTTTCAATTCTTGATGGAAGGCCAACACCAATGCTGCGACCGATAAAATTGATAGAATTCTAACAGATCAACAACTCCGATCCGCCATGTCCACCACCGGTTGCCGACCCGCGGGTGAAACAAAAATGGGCGCGCTTGCGCTCGCCCACATCAATTCAGAACGACAACGGATTCGACTACGAAGGCCCCATCTCTATGAGCACACGACTCGGATAGGCCTTGTCCTTGCCGCTGAAAGTCAGCGGCAGATTGATGCCAAGTCCGGCTGCAGTGCCGCCGATCCCGCCGCTGCCACCGGCTGCGCCCATCCCAACACTCGGGGAATTGAGCCCCGGAGGGGCGCGATAAACCACTTCGGCAGTGCGATAGCCGGGCTTATTGCACACCACATGCAAGTCGCCATCGGCCTCTACAATCAAAACATCGCCGGGGGTGACGACATCCCAACGGCTGCTATCGGTCTTGACGACACAGCGGGCACCGGCCAGTTGCCGGTTAGCGGAAGTCGCCTCGATCAACACGTGACCGTTATCCGATGCCGTCGTTGCGCAGCCGGACAACACCACTCCCAGCGACAGGATCAGATAACGCATGTTGTTTCTCCCTTAGAAATTCAGGGACCGCTTGTCCGCCGCCAGTGCCGCTCCCTTCGTCGCTTCCGACAAGGATGGGTGGGCATGACAGATACGGGCAATATCTTCCGCAGAGGCGCGGAATTCCATTGCCACCACGGCTTCTGAAATCAGTTCTGAGGCCATTGGCCCAACAATGTGAACACCCAGAATTTCGTCGGTCTTGGCATCTGCCAGGAATTTGACCATACCCGAGGTGTCACCCAAGGCACGCGCCCGACCGTTGGCCAGGAACGGAAAAGTGCCAGCCTTGTATACTACTCCATCGGCCTTCAGTTGTTGTTCTGTCTTGCCGACCCAAGCGATTTCCGGCGAAGTATAGATAACCCACGGAATCGTGTTGAAGTTGACATGGCCATGCTGCCCGGCAATGCGCTCAGCAACGGCAACGCCCTCTTCCTCTGCCTTATGCGCCAGCATCGGGCCGCGCACCACATCGCCAACTGCCCAGACGTTCGGCAGATTGGTTTTGCAATCGCCATCGACAGCAATGAAACCACGCTCGTCGAGTTGCAGGCCAACACCCTCGGCATTCAGGCCGATAGTATTCGGACTACGGCCAATCGATATGATCAGCTTGTCGAACACGGCTTTCTGCGCCGCACCGGCAGCATCGACATATTCAAGGGCGACCTCATTTTCACCGGTGGTGATAGCGCCGATCTTTACGCCCAGGCTAATTTTCAGGCCTTGCTTGGCGAACAGCTTGCTGGCTTCCTTGGCGATCTGTTCATCGACCGCACCCAGGAATGTCGGCAATGCTTCCAGTACGCTGACGTCAGACCCCAGTCGGCGCCAGACGCTACCCATTTCGAGACCGATCACACCGGCGCCAATCACACCGAGTTTAGCCGGAACCGCGTCAATTGCCAGTGCACCGGTATTTGACAGGATCATTTTTTCATCGAAGGGAGTGCCTGGCAGTTCACGCGCATTGGAGCCAGTGGCCACGACGATGTGCTTGGCGCTGATGGTTTCTTCGGCGGCACCGGCAACCTTGATTTCATAGCCGTTGGCATCGCCCTTGACGAACGAACCGCGGCCATGGAAAAAGGTGACCTTGTTCTTCTTGAACAGGTACAGAATTCCTTCGTTATTCTGTTTGACAACGCCATCCTTGCGCGCCAGCATCTGCCCCAGGTTCAGCTCCAGGCCCTTAACATTGATACCGTGCTCGGCGAACGCATGGCCTGCGTGCTCATAGTGCTCAGACGACTGCAACAGCGCCTTGGACGGAATGCAACCAACGTTGGTACAGGTGCCACCAGGCGCTGGACCGTTCTTGGCATTTTTCCACTCATCAATACATGCAGTATTAAAACCCAACTGCGCGGCGCGAATTGCTGCGATATAGCCGCCGGGACCGCCACCGATCACCACGACATCAAATTGCTTGCTCATTTCCATCCTTCGAGTTATTGCCTGACCAATATATGCCAGCTTATTAAAGTGGACCCATCTGTCCAGACAAATATCTGCATAGTTTAAGAAGCACTTCCTGCCTCCAATACAGCTGCGCGGCGCTGTCCCGGTTTTTCTG
>NZ_JBIIVN010000109.1:0-9093 GCF_044339385.1 Collimonas sp.
ACGGTGACGCGACTACTGGCCCGTAACAAGCCAACAAAATAGCTGGAGCATCCGAAAAATCCTTAGCGTACGATTTTTTCCGTTTCCCCTGTTCTCCCCATGCGCAGTGGATGGCTTTCCAGGTCTTTGGGATCAAGCGAAATCCGTACTGGAACGCGTTGCACGATCTTGATCCAGTTGCCGCTGGCGTTTTGCGCCGGCAGCAGCGAGAACGCCGAGCCGGTGCCGGCAGCCAGGCCAACCACCGTACCGTGGTATTCAAATTTCGAGCCGTACAGATCTGATTTCAAGGTCACCGTCTGGCCGATACGCATGTTGTTGATCTGCACTTCCTTGAAGTTGGCGTCAACCCACAATGCATTGAGCGGCACGATCGATAGCAGCGGGGTACCAGCGGCAACACGCTGGCCGACTTGTACCGAGCGTTTGGCGACGTAGCCGGTGGTCGGGGCCAGTAATGTGGTACGGGCCAGGTTGACATAGGCACTACGTACTTGCGCAGCGGCGCTGAGCACGTTCGGGTGCTGCTCGACCGAGGTACGGTCGGTCAATACCTTGTTGGACGCCAATTGTTCGCGTGCCGCTTGCAGCGCCGCCTCGGCGCCTTGCACCGCCACTTTGGCGTGCTCCAGTTCTTCCTTGGATACCGCGCCGGTGCTGATCAGTTGCTGGCGACGTGCGAGGTCGGAGCGGGCTCGTTCCAGTTCGGCGCTGCGTGCACTGACGTTGGATGCTAAGGCATTGTTGTTGACGAACAGCGTGCGCACCTGGCGGACAGTTTGCGCCAACTGAGCTTCGGCCTGATCGAGGGCGACCTTGGCATCGGCCTTGTCCAGTTCCACCAGCGGCTTGCCGATCTGGACCGGTTCAGTATCGTCGGTGTTGATTGCCAATACCGTTCCGCCTACCTGCGGGGTGACTTGTACCACGTTACCGCCGACGTATGCGTCGTCGGTGTTTTCATAGTGGCGGGCATAGATAAACCACCAGATGCCGTATGCGATCAACAGGATGATGAGGACAATTGTGACGCCAATCAGCAGGCCACGACGTTCGCCGTTGCCATTCGCTGCTACCGGAGCAGAGGCCGCAGGTGCAGTAGCAGCGGCAGCGCCGGACGAAGAATCTTGTGGTGTTTGATTTGGTGTTGTCATGATGCGGGCTTCGCAATAAGTGAACGGTTTATTGGGGAATTAATGAGCAGTGACGACGGGCCGGTCGGCGGCAGCTGTAGTTGCGGTAGCGGTAGCGGTAGCGGCGGCCGGATCGATTCCCTCGGCGGTTGCATCAAAGCCGCCGCCCAGGGATTTGATCAGGTTGACCCGCAGATCGGCGCGGCGTGCGCGCGCATCCAGTTCCAGCTTGCGCTGGGCCAGCCAGGTAATTTGGGTGCTGACTACTTGCAGCATGTTGGCCGTGCCGACCTGTTGTCGTTGTTCTGCCAGCTTCATGCCGCGTTCCGCTGCTTCGACTGCCGTTAGCTGATTGGCGTCCTGGGTTGTAGCCGCTTGCAGTGATTGGACGTTGTCGGCGACGTCATGGAAAGCATCGTTCAGCGCTTGGTTGTAAGTCGCCACGGCGCTGTCGTAGGCGGCTACCCGACCCTTGAGCTGGGCGCGCAGCGCGCCGCCTTCAAAGATCGGCAGGTGGAGCGCCGGGCCGCCGACGACGACTTTACTGCTGTGGTTCAGGAACTGTGAAAAACTTAGGCTGGAAAACCCTACCATCGCCGACAGGTTGATGTCCGGGTAAAACTCGGTCTTGGCAACCTTGATATCGCTTTGTGCGGCTTCTACCTGCCAGCGCGCCGCGACAATGTCAGGGCGGCGTCCCAGTAAGCCCAGCGGCAACTGGTCTGGCAGTGCAACGGCGCTGTCTGCGGGTAGTTGCGGTACCGGGATTTTCAGGCCGCGGTCAGGGCCCTGGCCCATCAAAGCGGCGAGTTGGTTGCGGGTCAGCTCAATGGCTTCTTGCCATTGCGACTGTTCGGCCCGCAGGCCAGCGACTTGTTGCCGGCTTTGCTGGTTTTCGCTTTGCGTATCCAGGCCTGCAGCGAAGCGTTGTTGCGTCAGTTTATCCAGTTTGTCGCGCAACACCAGTTGCTGGTTGGTCAGGTCCAGTTGTGCATACTGACGTCCCAGTTGCAGCCATGCTTTCGAAATGGCCGCGCTCAGCGCCAGTCGTGCTGCATAGTTTTCGGCTTCGGCTGCCTTGCTTTGCGATATCGCCGAGCGCAACTGTTCGCTGTGCTTGCCCCAGAAATCCAGATCGTAGGAGAAATTCAGCGCAGTTTCATAATCGGTCACATACATGCCGCCAAACGGTGGCGGGTAAATGCTGTTCTCGGTAAAGCGTTGGCGGGTGGCGGACAGGCTGGCTCCCACTTGCGGTTTGCTGGTGGCGCCGGCTGCTTCGATCATCGCGCGCGCCGCTGCGATGCGGGCTGCGGTGGCTTGCAGGTTGGGATTGCTCGCCAAGGCCTCATCAACCAGTTGCTGTAGTTGGGCACCGCCAATGGCGCTCACCCAAGAGGCGCTGGGCCAAGTACCACCCTGGCCAGGAAGCGTTGATGCTGAGGCGTAATCGTCAGGATTGTTGGAGCGGGCTGTACTGTGTATACCGCTGAAATTGGCGCACGCGCAAAGCAGCAAGGCGGCCGCACCGATGGCAAGCCGCTGAGCACTAATTTTTGGCAAATTGCGCGTTGATGTGGAGGGATAAAGGTTCATGTCGGTATTGATTTGACGAAAGTTTGTTTGATTTGGCGGCTATTTTTACGGCTGAAATATCTGATGTAACGGCGTTTCAACTTCCGGTCGAAAGCAAAGATCAACAAATTAATATTGCATAGTCAAAGGCTTTTCTCTTCAGTTGAATTGCTCAGCAGCAAGCGTCGCAACATAGATTTCAAGAAGCCTATCTCTTCTGCGCTGAACGCAGAAAAATGCTTATTCAATACACCGCAGAACACCTTCGGTATCTGTTGTGACAGGGCAATTCCATCCGCAGTCAACTGTAACTTCATCAAACGTCGGTCGTGCGTGCATGGCTCGCGTTGTATGAGATTACGTGTAACCAGGCGGTCTACCATGCGTTTGGTCGATGCAGCATCGGTATAGGTCTCGCGCGCGAGGTCTGCCGCGGTCGAGTATTTTCCTGTGGACAACATCAAAATAATCGCACCTTGCGCATGAGTAATCCCATATTGCGCAAATGACTCATCCGAACTCTTGACGAGCATGGCACGTGAACGGGCCAGCAAGTAACCTATGCTTTCTTCGATCTGATAGGTGTCAAGATCAAATAACGGGGATGAATTGCTCATTTTCTTGCTTGGATAATCATTGACCAGGCAAGAATATACTGCAAAATAAAATTCTTTGCTGGCGCTGCCGTAGAAGTGCTGCTCAGGCGTTAGAGGCATTCAACCCGGCGGCGGCTGGCAACTGGGTAGCCGCACCGTCACAGTCAGGCCGCGTGCTTGTTCCCCGCCGCGTGCACTGCTGTCCAGCGTCACCGTGCCTTGCGCAGCGATGACGATTTCCTTCACGATAGCGAGGCCAAGGCCGGTGCCCGCTTGTCCCGCAGCGGCGTTGCGAAAAAAACGTTCGAATACACGGTCGCGTACTTCCGCAGGAATGCCGGGGCCATTGTCGCCGACGGTGAGTTCGATCCAGCCGCCGTCGCATGCCAGCGTCACCGTAACCTTGCCGTTGGCAGGGGTGTAGCGGATGGCGTTATCGACCAGGTTCATCAGCATGGCGCTGAGCAGGGCCTGGTTACCCATCACCCAGGCCTGCTCGATAGCGGTGTCGAAGCCGAGGTCGATGTTCTTGCGTTGCGCCAGGTCGACGATCTCCTCTAGCACGCTGGCCGCCAGTGCGATCAGTTCTACCGGATGCTTGAGGAACGCGGTTGTGTTGGCCGCTTCAGCCTGCGATAGCAACAATAGCTTGTTGGTCAGGTCGGTCATGTTGCGGCTGCTTTCCTGCAGCGCTTGCATGACTTCGGCACGCCGGCTTTCGTCGTCGAGACGGCGCGCGAACTGAATTTGCGAGTCGATCAGTGTCAAGGGCGTGCGCAACTGGTGTGCGGCATCCGTAATGAAGCGCTTCTGCGCCGCCACCTGAGCATTGAGGCGCTGGATGGTTTGATTCAACGCTTCGACGATCGGCCGCAGTTCGAGTTGCAACTGACCCGGTTTGATCGGCGACAGCGAGGTGGCGTCGCGCATTGCTAACTGGTCTTTCAAATTCATCAGGGGACGCAGTTCCATGGTCAGGCCGATCACGACCAGCGCGATTGCCAGTAACAGCATGGCGATTTGTCGTTGCAGGGCAGGGTGCCACAGATCGGCCAGCATCTGGTCATGCGAGCGGATGGTCTGGCCGACCATGATTGCCACACTGCGCAGTTGTCTGTTGTCATACAGCGTACGTACCGCACTGACTACGCGCAACGCCTGGCCGTCATACTCAATGCTGTGAAACGCCGGGGAACTGCGCGGGAAGCGCAACGCTTTTGGGAAGTCAGGGCGTCCCGCCAACAGCTTGTCATGGTCGGTGATGACCTGGTAATACACTTGGTCTTGTTTGGTGGAAGCCAGCAGTTCCAGCGCCGCCGGCGGTACGCTGACATGCGGCACGCCATCCTGCCAGGAAATCGCACCGGCGATCACTTGGGCAGATGCCAGCAGCGCATGATCTTGAATCAGATCGGCAGTTTGCCGTGCGCTGCGATACGACAGCGACGCACTGATAGCGACGAACGGCGCCAGCGGGATCAGCAGCCACAGCAGTAAGCGCAGGCGCAGGCTGACAATCACTTGAAGTCTTTCTGCTTAAGCAGGTAGCCCAGCCCGCGCAGCGTCATGATGGCTGCCTGGCAGTGTTCCAGTTTTTTGCGCAGGCGATGGATGTAGATTTCAATCGCATCGGCGCTGGGCTCGTCGTCAAGCCCGAAGACGCTGCTGACCAGTGCTGCCTTCGATACCGTCTTACCCTGTTTGAGCATCAATATTTCAAGCACATCGTGCTCGCGTCCGGGCAATGCAAGCAACTGGCCGGCGATTGAAAATTGCCGTGTATTGGTGTCGTAGCGCAGATCGGCACAATGCATTTCGGCGGCCTTGCCCGGCGTCTGGCGGCGGATCAATGCCTTGATGCGTGCCACCAGTTCGCGCACTTCGAACGGCTTGACCAGATAATCGTCGGCACCGGCACCAAGGCAATCGACTTTTTCGTCGATTGAGCCGCTGGCGGTGAGAATCATCACCGGCACGTTGTTATGCCGTTCGCGCAGTCGTCGCAGTACGCTCTTGCCGCTCATCTTCGGCAGTTGCAGGTCAAGCAGTACCACGTCATAGCCCTCGCTTTGCAGCAGACGGTCAGCAGCCTCGCCGTCACTGGCGATATCGAGCGTGAATTTTTCTTCTTTGAGAATTTTGCTGAGCCACAGTGCCAGTGGCGGATTGTCTTCGATCAGGAGTAGTTTCATTGAAGTGGCATGGCTTGATTATGTTGCACTGCACGCAAAATAACAGGAATTTGGAAAGCTGGATGAAAGTTTTCGCAACCTAGAATACTTCCAAGACCGGAGCGACGGCAAGCGTCCCGAGGATCCGGTCATAATCCCAAAAAATAAATGGAGACAACACAATGCAGACCCTCGTCCGTGGCTCAATCATTTCCGCCTTGCTGGTCGCTGCCGGTGCGCTAAGCGCAGGCCATGCGGTTGCCGCTGATTCAGGCAAGATCACCATCATGGTCGGTGGTATTACCAAGATGGTTTACCTGCCGGCCAAACTGACCGAGCAGCTCGGTTACTTCAAGGAGGAGGGGCTGGACGTCGAGCTGCAATCGCAACCGGCTGGCGTCGATGCCGAGAATGAATTGTTGGCAGGCGCGGTGCAGGCGGTTGTCGGCTTTTACGATCATGCGATCGACTTACAGAGCAAGGGCAAGGAAATTACCGCAATCGCGATTTTCGGTCAGGTGCCGGGTGAGGTTGAGATGGTGTCGAGCAAAGCCGCCGCAACCATCAAGAGCATGGCAGACGTCAAGGGCAAGACCTTGGGTGTGACCGGTCTCGGCTCTTCGACCAACTTCCTGACGCAATATCTGGCGGCCAAGCAAGGCATCACGTCGAATCAATTCTCGGTACTGCCGGTCGGCGCCGACAACACGTTCATTGCCGCCATCAAGCAAGGTCGTATCGATGCCGGTATGACGACAGAACCCACCGTATCGCAACTGTTGAAGACCGGCGATGCGTCGGTGCTGGTCGACATGCGTACCGTGGAAGGCACAGTCAAGGCGCTGGGCGGTCTGTATCCGGCCTCCAGCCTCTACGTTCAACGTCCGTGGCTCAATACGCACAAGGCCGAAGCCGCCAAGCTGGCGCGCGCCTTCGTCAAGACGCTGAAATTCATCAATACCCATAGCGCTGCCGAAATTGCCGACAAGATGCCCAAAGATTACTACGGCAATAACAAGCCGCTGTATGTGCAGGCGCTGCAGAACTCACTGCCAATGTTCTCGCCGGACGGAAGAATGCCGGCTGGCGGCCCGGAAACCGTGCTGCAAGTGCTGTCCGGATTCAACCCGAACGTCAAGGGTAAGCACATTGACCTCTCCAAAACCTACACCAACGAATTTGTCAGCGCCACAAAATAAAGTTGCCTGGCCTGGCTTTGGCACTTAGTTAACTCTGGATCAGTTGCGCCACAACGGCAGGCTGTGCGCCTGTCGGTGCGGCTCTGCACGCCGAAAACCCGAGGGCTGGGGCCTGGTGCTGGCTGCTTCTCACAAAGGAAATGTCGAATGAATCAAACAACATCCGCTGCGGTGGCTTCATCATCTGCCCAGCACATCTCACGCGATACGCCGGCCATCGAGTTGCGTAATGTTTCTTGCCGTTTCATCTCGCCGGATGGTAAGGCCACCGTCGCTCTGCGTGACTTTACGATGAGTGTGGCGCGCGGTGAATTTGTTGCCGTGGTCGGTCCGACCGGCTGCGGCAAGTCAACTACTCTGAGCATGATCACCGGCCTGCTCAAGCCGACCGTCGGCGAAGTACGCATCATGGGCGAACCGGTCAATGGCATTGACCCGCGCATTGGCTTTGTGTTTCAGAACGATGCGGTATTCCCGTGGCGCAGCGTGATCGATAACGTTGCAGCCGGACCGCTGTTTCGCGGCAAGCCGAAGGATGCGGCATATGCATTGGCGGAAGAGTGGATACGCCGGGTCGGCCTCGATAAATTCAGCAACCATTATCCGCACCAGTTGTCCGGCGGCATGCGCAAGCGCGTGGCATTGGCACAGACCTTTATCAATAGCCCGGAAATATTATTGATGGATGAGCCCTTCAGTGCGCTGGATATGCAGACTCGCACCTTGATGCAGGATGAGTTGCTGCAGTTGTGGTCGTCGCAGGCCGGATCGGTAGTGTTTGTCACCCACGATCTGGAAGAAGCGATTGCCCTGGCCGACAAGGTATACGTACTCACGGCGCATCCGGCTACCCTGAAAAGCATTTACGAAATCGATCTGCCGCGCCCTCGCGTTATGTCAGAGGTACGCTACGAGCAGCGCTTCATCGATATCTCGCGCAAGATCTGGGCCGATCTGCGTGAAGAAGTACACATCAACTGATCGGTTAATCAGTTACACGTAATTATTTCATTTACCTGGCATCGTCTGTTTTAATTTCGACTTGAGGTCGATTAAAAAGCAGGTGAGAGGAAAAAGGCAACTCAATGACTCAAGCACAAGCACTCGACAAACTCAGCGCGGCTAGCCTGGCGACTGTCGAACAAGAGGCACAACGACAAATCAAACAGCACCACCGGCTGGTGCTTTCATTGCAACTGGCGGTTCTGGTGGTCACGCTGGGCGGCTGGGAACTGGCGGCGCGGTTGCAATGGATCGATCCATTTTTCTTTTCCCAGCCGACCTTGATCGTGGTGCAGATCTACGACTGGATCGTCGAAGGAACTTCGCAGGGGCCGCTATGGGTACAAGTACTGGTTACGCTGGAAGAGACGGTACTCGGCTTTCTGATCGGCTCGGTTGCCGGCGTCATTTGCGGTATTTTGTTGGGTCGTAACAAGCTGCTGTCAGATGTGTTCAGTATTTATATTCAGATTGCCAACTCGATTCCACGGGTTGTGCTGGGATCGATTTTCGTTATCGCACTAGGGTTGGGCATGGCTTCCAAGGTCGCGCTGGCGGTAGTGATGGTGTTCTTTGTGGTGTTCGGTAATGCATTCCAGGGGGTGCGCGAAGCGGACCGGTACATGATTGCCAATGCCCAGATCCTTGGGGCTTCGCCACACCAGGTCACCCTGTCGGTAGTGATTCCATCGGCGCTGAGCTGGATTCTGGCGAGCTTGCATGTCAGCTTCGGCTTTGCGCTGGTGGGCGCAGTGGTCGGTGAATTCCTCGGCTCCAGACAAGGTATCGGCTTGCTGATCTCAACCGCGCAAGGTGCATTCAACGCTAGTGGCGTGTTTGCGGCGATGATCGTGCTGGCAGTGGTGGCGCTGGGAGCCGACTATATACTGACAACCTTGGAAAAACGTTTGCTGAAATGGCGTCCTGCGGCATTCTAGTTTTCCACTAACGCATTTTCCAATGATCGTTCATTCTTAAGTTTGCGGCGCATCTAACCATGCGCCGTTTTTGTTATCTATAAAAAAACGGGTGCAATTCAATCGAGATCGAATTGCACCCGCTATACATTTTTTATTCCACAGCAGCGCGCAGCGTATTGCTGTGCGCTGCTGTCGGCCGTGCTGTCGGCCGTTCCGTTAGCTGATCTGTCAGCCGTCGTTACAGCACATCGCTGGCATGATCCGCCAGGCGCGAACGCTCGCCCCGTGCCAGCGTCACATGGCCACTGTGCGACCAACCCTTGAAGCGATCCACCACGTAAGTCAGGCCGCTGGAGCCTTCGGTCAGGTACGGTGTATCGATCTGCGCGATGTTACCCAGGCAGATGATCTTGGTACCCGGGCCGGCACGCGTGACCAACGTCTTCATTTGCTTCGGCGTCAGGTTTTGTGCTTCGTCGATGATCAGGAACTTGTTG
>NZ_JBIIVN010000110.1:0-9066 GCF_044339385.1 Collimonas sp.
AAAAAGGAGTGCTTCAACACCAACTGTTTGATAGACTTATCCACAGCTGCTAACTCAAAACGCAGCGACCAGCCCTGGGTCACATTTCGATCAGCAGGCTGGGTCAAGATTCAATCAGCGCCAACAATCAACGTACCGATTCCGGTGCCGGTAGCGTATTTCAGTTTCACTGGCTCGCGTGCCTCAAAGTTGGGCGATCTCGGACCGAACGGCAAGCAGGCAGTGCAGTTCTGGACCCAGACCAAGACCGTCACGGCGCGCTGGTTTGCGCCGGACGACGACGGCGGCGTGATCAACACGACGATTGCGATGAAGTGATCGAATCGCGTGAATAACGTGAATAACCGCAGCCACGCCAAATCAAGAGGATTGCATATGAGTAGCGATATCGTTTTTATCGGCCTCGGTCACATGGGTTTGCCGATGGCGCTGAATCTGGTCAAAGCCGGTTGCCAGGTCAGCGGTCATGATCTGGTCGCGGCAAGCGTCCAACAGTTCGCCGCCGGCGGCGGTAGCACCGGCCAGGATCTGGCGGCGGCGCTTGGAGCGGCCAAGGTCATCATCACCATGCTGCCTGCCAGCCGCCACGTCGAAGGCGCTTATCTTGGCGCTGCCGGTATTCTGGCGCAGGCGGCGCCGGGGGCCTTGCTGATCGATTGCTCGACTATCGCTCCCGATGCTGCCCGCAAGGTGGCAGCGGCGGCGCGTGAGAAAGGCTTCACCATGCTTGATGCGCCGGTGTCGGGCGGCACCGCAGGCGCTGCCGCAGGCGCCCTGACTTTCATGGTGGGAGGCTCGGATCAAGGTTTTGCATTGGCCAGGCCGTATCTGGAAAAGATGGGCAAAGCGATCTTCCACGCCGGCAGCAATGGCAGCGGCCAGACCGTCAAGGTGTGTAACAACATGCTGCTGGGGATACTCATGATCGGCACTGCCGAAGCGATCCGGCTAGGCATGGCGAACGGCATGGACCCTAAGGTGCTGTCGGAAATCATGGCCAAAAGTTCTGGCCGCAACTGGGCGTTAGAAGTGTATAACCCTTGCCCCGGCGTGATGGAAAATGCACCGGCGTCGAAAGATTACAGTGGTGGCTTCGGTGTTGATCTGATGCTGAAGGACCTCGGGTTGGCGATGGAAAATTCCTTGTCTACCGGTAGCAGCGTGCCGCTGGGGGCGCTGGCACGCAACTTGTATGACATCCACAGCAAGAGTGGTGCCGGCGGGCTGGATTTTTCGAGTATTTTCAATATGCTGGCCAAGGCCAAATAAACCATGCTAAGGCTAAGAGTGCTAGTGTTTTAGTAGTGAGAGACGAAAAAAACGCTGTCGATAACTAAATCGGCAGCGTTTTTTGTGAGCGACAGAAAATTAACCGCGCTTCTTGAACTCGTTGGTACGGGTGTCGATTTCGATCTTGTCGTCGGTGCTGATGAACAGCGGCACCATCACAGTGTGCTGGTTGGCTTCGATGGCGTTTTCGATCTTGGCTTCTTTCAGGACGTTGCCCGAAGTGTTGCCCTTGACCGCCGGCTCCGAATACACTACCTGGCGCACGATGGTGGTTGGCAGTTCTACCGAAATTGCCTTGCCGTCGTAAAACACGGCTTCGCATTCCATGCCGTCTTTCAGGTAATGCAGCGCATCGCCCAGGTTTTCTTCTTCGATTTCATACTGTTCGTAGTCAGCGTCCATGAACACGAACAATGGATCGGCGAAGTACGAATAGGTTACCGGCTTCTTGTCCAGCACCACCACGTCAAACTTGTCGTCGCCGCGGAAGACGTTTTCCTGCGGGCTGTTGGTCAGCAGGTTCTTCATCTTCCACTTGTAGGTGAAGCCCGTGCGGCTCGAACCGTTGACGTCAGAGCGCAGGACGATCATTGGCTTGCTGTCGACCATGATGATGTTGCCGACACGAATTTCTTTTGCTGGTTTCATAGCGAATATGCGTAAAAGTAGGTTACTTAAAAATCATCTGTAGCCTACTGACAAAAGTGCCGCAAGCCCACGTTTGATTGAATTTTGAAATGCGTTAAAAATTAGCCCTATATTTTAGCCTATTTTTTGACACCTCTTAGCCAACTGTTTCGGCAAACTTAAGTAAATTTGATGCCAAATCGCCATTTGCCAACAGCTTGCGCTGCCAATCTGTGGACATCATGGCAATTTTAGGCAGGTCGGTTTTAAACGACGGCCAGATTGCCGCGAAATCGGCGTCTTCATCCGCCGCGGCATTCCAGCCGAGAGACAGCGCGACCAGGCTGTCGGTTTTTGCTGAATAGCGGCGCAGGAATGCGTTCAGTTTAACGTGGTGCAAATCTTTGTCTTGTGGGTAGATATGCCAGATAAACGGCTTACCTGCCCACTGTGCGCGGACGAAGGAGTCTTCACCGCGTACAAAATTGAGATCGCAAGCCCACAACAGCTTGTCGTAGTCTGGCTGCGGAATAAAGGGTAGTACGCGCACGGTCAGCGCCTCGCGGGTCGCGCAGGCGCCTGCCACTGCCGCCTGTCCCAGAAACGCCTCGACCGAGGTGGCGGCAACGCCTTCCGGCACCAGGCAGGTGAGCGCTGCGTCGCTACGTCGCCAGACATCGAACAAGGCAGCAACCGGCGCCTCTGGATAGCAAAACAGCGATACTTTCAACGATGTGAACTCGCCAGGCGTAACGCCCAACTGGCCTAGAAAGGCCGCCATCGCCGCCGGGTTCTGCTGGAATGCCGCGCGCTGTTGCAGTAAGGGCGACTCCAGCAGCAGCCCGCCGGTTTTGTCGGTGAAGCCAGGAAAAAAGAAATGTTTGGTCAGCGCCATTTGAGGATGAGGCGAGGACAGTGTGTGGCAGCCTTCCACCCATTCTTCGGCGCTCAAGCCCTCCAGATTCAGCCACACCGGCGGCGGCGTGCGCTGCGCCATTGCGGCAATGTAGGACGGCGGGATGTCGCAGGCAAAAAATTCGATGACGATATCGGCGACGTCGGCGGCTGAAAATACGCCGTCCTGATCGCGCCAGTGGCGTACTGTGACATTGGCGATCTGTTGTACCTCGCGCTGGATATTGACCTGCGGGCAGATGCGCTGAAAACTGCGCAAATCGTCAACCCACAAGGTAACGGCGATAGCGTGTTCCTGTTCCAGTTGGCGCGCCAGGCGCCAGCAGATTCCGATGTCGCCATAGTTGTCGACAACTTTACAAAACAGGGCCAGCGATGTGTGTGTGGGTAAATGGTTCAAGATTCAAATTCCAGCAATGATGAGATTTTTTGGCCGGGTAGTTGGGATTCGGCGATGTAGTGCAATAATGCAGCCCCGCATGATACCGGACCTGATACGGGACCTGATACGGGACCTGATACGGGACTTGATACGGGACTTGATACGGGACTTGATACGGGACTTGATACGGGACTTGATACGGGACTTGATACGGGACTTGATTCTGAACCTAATTCTGAACCTAATACGAGACTTAATGGCGGATGATACTGGACTTCAACGATGACGAATGAGCGCGACTTGATTGCCAACCTGACGTTGGCCTTGATTGATCTGGCCGGGGCAGTGGCGCAGATCGCGGAAACCATGCCGGAACACAGCAAGGCACAGATCAACGATTCGCTCAATGTGGCGGTGACCAAGCTGGAGCAGGTCGCCATCGCGATCAGTGTTGACGATAGCGCAGCGGCTGATCAGGCTGCGGCATCGGAAGCCGGCACACCGCAAGAAAGTTACGCGGGCTGATCTACTGTCCGTCACTGTCCGCAACCTGCGCGAGCTGATCGCCGCCAGCCTGTTGCGCGAGGATCTGAACTATCGGCTTAATGGTCTGGCGGTTAAGCTCCCGCTTTGCGCGAGCGATCCGGTCTGGAAGCCATCGTCAACACACTGTTGCAGGAAGAACCCGGCAGCGAACCTGGTTGTATGGTGGCGCCGGAGATGATGACGCTGTTTCGTCGCCACAAATGGCCGGGAAATTTTCGGCAACTAAGCAACCTTCTCAGGGGTGCCGTGGTGATGGCTGGTACATTTTCCGGATGATTTTCTGCAGGATGTGCCGGCGTTGCTGGCCCCTGATGCTGCCGACCGCGGCGGTCTGGAGCAGTTGGCCGTGACGGCCGTCAGGCAGGCCTTCGATGCCAATCGCGGCAACGTTTGCGCTAAGCCAAAGCTCCGGATGTGTCGCGCAATACGGTTTATCGCAAATTGAACCTGCGTTGAAAGTCGTTCACCTAGCGCGGTCGGCATCCACACTGTGGGCGACTGGCATCGCCACGGCATGGGCGCTCTTCATTTTTTACGTGTCTTGGCTTCTTCGTGCTCCGCCGCAGCGCGCTCAAAGCGCTCACGGGTAGTTTCCTCGTCGTGGCTGCCGAACGCGTAGTTGGCCTCCAGCCACATCACATTGATGATGCCGAACGCCAGCGCCAGGCCAATCCCTAATATCCATGCGAAATACCACATAATCTTCTCCTGTCGGTGTGCTGAGTGTGGGTTTGGTGTGTACTTGTGTGTATTTATTGTGTGTATTTATCCAGGCAGTCATTAATAAGCGGTGTGCTCGTTGTCGGCAATATGTTTCAGCGTGATCTTGCCGCGCATCACCCGATACACCCAACTGGTATAGAGCAGAATAATCGGCAGCATGATCACCACCACCCAGAACATGATGCCCAAGGTCTTGTGGCTCGATACCGCATCCCAGATGGTCAGGCTGCTGTTTGGGTCCAGCGAGGACGGCAGGATGAATGGGAACAGCGAGGCGCCTGCGGTGAGGATGACGCCGGTGACACTGAGGCCGCTTGACAGGAATGCTGCCATCGCCTTATCGGCGGCGCTGAAGACTACGCATAGGAAGGCTGCGGCAATAGCCACGATCGGCAAGGCCCAGATGGCAGGCCAGCGGGCATAGTTATCGAACCAGACGCCGGTAGCGGTGGTGACGGTTTTAGCGGTCGGTATGAAGGCGCTGTTGATATCTGGCATGGCAGTGATGTGGTAACCGTGGATGCCGTACGCGACCCAGAAGCCGCCGGCAACAAACAGAAAAATGGTCGCCACGCCGGCGATTTGTGCGACGCTACGGGCACGTTGGGCGATCAGTGCATCGGTTTTTACTTGCAGGTAAGCGGCGCCGTGCATCAGCAACATGGTTACGCTCAGCAAGCCGGCTAGCAAGCCGAACGGATTGAGCAATTGGAAAAAATCGCCGGTGTATTCGACCTGCATGGTGTCGTCGTAGTGGAAGGGTACGCCCAGGAACAGATTGCCGAAAGCGACGCCGAAAATCAGCGGCGGCACCAAGCCGCCGACGAACAAGCCCCAGTCCCAGGCATTGCGCCAGCGTGTATCAGCCACTTTGCTGCGGTAGTCAAAACCGACCGGGCGCAAGAACAGTGAGAACAGCAGCAGCATCAGCGCCACATAGAAGCCGGAAAACGCCGCGCCGTACACCAGCGGCCAAGCTGCAAAAATCGCCCCGCCGGCGGTGATGAACCAGGTCTGGTTACCTTCCCAGGTGCTGCCTATCGAGTTGATGATGACGCGCCGTTCGCCGTCGCTCTTGCCGATGAACGGCAGCAGCATGCCGACGCCGAAATCGAAGCCGTCGGTCAGGGCGAAGCCGATCAACAGGACGCCGACCAAGCCCCACCAGATTACCTTTAGAGTTTCGTAGTCAAAGATCATGGCTCTCCCCTTATGTGGTGACGGCGTTGTCGTGGCTGGCGCGCGGCTGTTCCGGCTGGTCCGGCTGTTCCCAGTGGTACTTGCCGGTGTGCAGGCTGCTGGGGCCGCGGCGCGCGTATTTCACCATCAGAATCATTTCAACAATGAACAGGAAGGTGTAGAAGCCGATGAAGCCGGCCAGGCTGAAATACAGGTTTCCCGGCTGCAGGGTGGAGGCCGAAAGGTGGGTCGGCAACACGCCCGCTATGGTCCAAGGCTGACGGCCATATTCGGCCAGCAACCAGCCCAGTTCCATCGCCACCCATGGCAGCGGAATGCTGTACAAAGCCAGGCGTAGCAACCAGCGTTGTCTGGACAGTGTCTTGCGGATCAGGAAGTAGAACGAGCAAGAGAAAATGAACAGGAACAGCAAGCCAAGGCCGACCATGATCCGGAACGACCAGAACATCGGTAACACTTTCGGGATGGTGTCGTTGACCGCCATCGCAATTTGCTCAGGCGTGGCATCGACCACGTTCTGGGTGTACTTCCTCAGCAGCAAGCCGTAGCCCAGATCGCCTTTCAGTTTGTCGAAAGCGGCAACGGCTTCCGGTGACTTGTCGCCTGATTTGAGGCGGGTCAGGGCGGCATAGGCCAGCATACCGTTTTGTATCTGTCCTTCATGCTGTTTTTTCAGGTCGTTGATGCCGGTGATCTGTTTATCCACCGAACGGGTGCCGATCAGGCCCAGTACGTAGGGAATCTTGACGGCATAATCGGTGCGCTGCTCTTTCTCGTTAGGCCAGCCAAAAACCGTGATGCCGGCCGGTGCCGGCTGAGTGCGCCATTCGGCTTCCATGGTCGCCATTTTCACTTTATTGACTTCGCCGGCGGTGTAGCCCGATTCGTCGCCGAGGACGATCACCGACAACGTCGATGCCAGGCCGAAGCCGGCAGCAATCGCAAATGAGCGCAGCGCGAACGCGGTATCGCGCCCTTTCAGCAGGTAGTAGGCAGAGATGCCCAGCACGAACATCGAGGCGGCGACATAACCGGCTGAAATGGTGTGGACGAACTTGACCTGGGCCACCGGGTTGAAGATGACGTCGACGATGCTAGTCAGTTCCATGCGCATGGTTTCATAGTTAAACTCGGCACCGACCGGATTGTTCATCCAGCCGTTAGCGATCAGAATCCAGAGCGCGGAGAGGCTGGAGCCAAGTGCCAACAAGAACGTGATCATGAGATGCTGGACCCGCGACAGGCGATCCCAGCCGAAGAAGAACATGCCGACAAACGTCGATTCAAGGAAGAACGCCAGCATCCCCTCGATCGCCAGCGGGGTGCCGAAGATGTCGCCGACATAGTGTGAGTAATACGACCAGTTAGTGCCGAATTGAAATTCCAGTGTGATGCCAGTGGCGATACCCATGGCGAAATTGATGCCGAACAGTTTGCCCCAGAAGCGTGTCATGTCTTTGTAGATCGGGCTGCCGGTCATCACGTAGACCGACTCCATGATGACCAGAATCCAGGCTAGCCCCAACGTCAATGGCACGAACAGAAAGTGAAACATCGCGGTTAACGCGAATTGCAGGCGCGATAAAGCGACGACTTCATCGATTGGAATCATAGGATGGCCTCGGCGTGGATGGAAGGGAAGCAGGTGTGAGTGCTTGCGGCGGCAGGAAATGCTGCTCGACCAATGCGGTCGGCATACGCATCTTCTTGGTTTGGGGTTCTGAGAAAAAGGCTTTCCACAGCAGCGTGAGCAGGGCAATCTTGATCGCCAGGATCAGCGTGATTTCGACTGCCAGCGGGAGGCGCGTGAAGCGCGGAAAGCGTTTCTTTAAGGCGACAGACATTTTACGTCTACTCCTTCAGGTCGGGGTTCAGGTGGACATCAGGGTGATCTGTGCTGGCCTTGGTTTTGCTGCCGGAGCCTGGCATGCGGAATTTGTCTCGCACTTCCAGCAATTTTTTGACTTTCGATCCCATTTTCATCAGCGAGGCCAGGGTTTCCGGCGAGAGTCGCTGCACATCGTCGAACCACGAGCTTGATAATTCGATCAGATTGTACATTTCACGCATTCGCTTTTGAGCAATTTTATCAACTTCATTTGCCGGGTTTTCCAGCAACGCATCGCGCAGCATCGACAAAGTGGGTTCTATTTCCCGGCGCCGGCGCTCTTCCAACAAGGCTTTGAAGATGTCCCAGATGTCTTTGGGTGGCTCGAAGTACTCGCGCCGATCGCCTGCGTGGTGCAGCAGCTTGACCAAGCGCCAGGATTGCAATTCTTTCAAGCCCATACTCACGTTGGAGCGCGAAAACGCCAGATATTCGGCAATCTGGTCAGCATTCAGCGGCCGTCCGAGGACATAAAGCAGCGCATAAATCTGGCCAACGGTGCGGTTGATGCCCCAGCGGCTACCCATTTCGCCGAAATGCGAAATGAAGCGCATGGTTAATGGCGTGAGTGGCGGCAGCGGCGATGGCGCGAGGTTTTCGCCTGGTGTTTGTGTTGGCATGATTTTTTGAATTTTCAGTAATTACTGAAATATAAGTTAAATTTGAAAGTCTCGCAATGGGGATATGGCGTACTCTTGCTTCTGATTAAGCGCGATACCGCACAGACAAACCGCCGCGTGCGCCGTTAACATTGCATCGTAGGTTCGACAAACTGGAGAGATGATATGAAGACAATTATTCTTGGGAAAACAGCGTTTCGTACTATGTTGATCGCTGCCGCATTCGGCGCCAGCCTTGCTGCGGGGGCGGCGATTGCTGCCACAACTGATGCCGCGGCTGCGCCGCAGCCGCATAGCGATGGCGTGGCCGCGACAATCACCGATACCGCAATTACCGGTCCGGTAAAGGCGCGCTTGATGGGCAATTCGAATCTGAAAAAATCCGATATCAGCGTCACTACCACCAACGGCGTGGTCACGCTGAGCGGAACGGCTAGTAGTGCAAAGGCTAAATCTCTGGCAGAGGCCCAGGCAAAAGCGGTGCAGGGTGTCACCAGTGTTGACAACGGACTGAGCGTGGCAACCAGCAGCAAAGTGGCAGCCAAGAGCGGCATGGCTGTCACAAAGACCGAGCGCGTGGTAGCCGATAGCTGGATCACCACCAAGGTGAAGTCAGAAATCCTCGCCAACAGCCTCACCAAAGGTTTCGATGTGAGCGTCAAGACTACGCATGGCGTGGTCGTTTTGGGCGGCACGCTGGCCAACCAGGATGCTATTGATCACGTCAAGGATATTGCTGAAAAGGTAAATAGTCGCCCCTGAACAACCCCATCCCCCCAATGTTGGCGGGGCCCGATGCCTCAAAAGCGGTTGCGGAATTTGCAAGAACATGGAATATTTCTATTCAATTTCTTGCAAATATTGTCGAGGTGTCT
>NZ_JBIIVN010000003.1:0-41655 GCF_044339385.1 Collimonas sp.
TCCACAGTGCATCTTCCACGATCGGTTTGCCCATCTCTTCTTCAGCCTTATCTATATCAATGCCGAAGAGTAGCAGCTTGCCGGAAAAGTTAACAGCCCCTTCGGGCCTTTATGAAACCGTCTCTTAGTGATCGCGGCACTGCCAGGCAGCGGCGCAAAGACAGCCTCACAGTGAGGCTGGGCCTGCCCCCGACGGGATGAATGTTTGCGGCGCTTTTTAATTATGTAGCGAGTGCTTTATCCAGTAGCGCGTGCAATCCCGCAAACTTCGGTTCACCGACGTAGCGCTTGATGATATTGCCCTGCTTGTCGATCACGAAAGTAGTTGGCGTCAACTTGACATCGCCGAACGAGTTGGCCAGCTTACCCTGCAGATCCAGCGCTACCTGAAATGGTAAACCGCGTGTTTCGACGAAATTCGTCACGTAATTAGGCGGGTCGTAGCTCATCGCCACAGCGACAAAGTCGAGGCCCTTGTCCTTGTACATGTTATAGGTCTCGACCATCTGCGGCATTTCGGCCACGCAAGTCGTGCAACTGGTGGCCCAGAAATTCACCATCACCACCTTGCCGCGCAAGCTTTGCAGCGCTATCTGTTGGCCCTTGAGGTTGGTGAAAGTAACGTCAGGTGCGACGTCCTTTTTCGACATCGACAGATAGCCGGCAGTTGCCACGGCAAGCACCGCGACAGTGGCTACGGCCTTGATCCAGTGCCGTTTGCCGGAGGGTTGTTCAACTTGAGGTTGTATGGCGAAAATCCCAACATGGGCAAAGCCCGAAAGTCCTTATTATAGTCACCGGCGCGGATCTTTGTCCAAACCGCCAGGATTTGATGCTAATTATCGAATTGCCACGGATAAGCGCGATAGGTGGCCGCAACCGCAGGCGGGATAGGTGCTTCGATACCGGCACAAATGGCGCGTAATATGTCGGCGCTGGCGAGATCCGGTTGGCCGTCCCCGGCATTGCCGGTTTCGGCGACGGCCAACAACGCCTTGATCAACTGTGGCTTGGCCAGAGGCGCAAGACGATTGGCGTTGTCCAGCGCCTGCCGGACCCGCGGAAAGCTAAGGCTTGCGCCGTCGCAATAGTCGCTGGCGGCCAGATTCAATTCTGCGCCGCGCCCCGCGCAAGAACGCTGCTATGCGGGCTTCAGCACTGTGAGCCGCGCCGGAAGGCACGCACACGTGCGCCACCAGCGACAGCATGACTGCGATATCGTTATTCAGCTCTGCCAGGCGATTGAATTTGATCGGGACCAATCGCCCAGCCCGCGCCGCCAGGCGGCGCGCCAGGATAGTCTGCAGGACGAATTCGGCCAGCGTGATGCGGCTGTCGGCGGCAATCAACCGATCAACAGTCGCCAGTAATTTGTCGCGCTCAGGCTGCGCCAGCTGGCGCAGCGCCGGCATTGCCAGATCGACTAGCGGCAGCCTGGCGCTCAGCGGCAAGCGGGCGATCGGTTCGCTCAGGAAGGCCGTCAACGCTGCCTGTTGCGGCGATTCTTTGTTGATCGCCGCCAATTGCTGAGCGCGTTCAGCCCCCCCCTCGCCCAGCAGTAGCGCATAGACCACCGCGCAAGCGGCGACCGGCTCGCGCACGGCGCTGTCGAGTTGCGGCGCCAGCGCAAAGCTGGTACCGCTACTGTTACCGAATGCCAGCGTTTTCTGCATGGAGGGCGTATCTGCTGCCGCCGCAAAATTTGCAGCGGCAGCAGCGCCGACCGAACCTGAGGCGTCAAAGGGCAGGTCGGCCAGCCGTTCGCTGGGTGCGGCAAACGGCAGCGCTAATTCCGGCGGCGCAGCCGTTCTGTGAGCGGCGGATGGGTGGCAAACCAGCCGTCCAGCAGATTGCGGCGGGCGCTGCCGAGGAACAGCTGGGATAGTTGCTCGGCGCTGGCATGATTGATTTGCGAACCGATCTTGTTACGGTCGGTAAGGCCGCTGATCTTGCGCAACGCACCGCCGATGCCATCCGGATTGCGGGTGAACTGGACCGCGCTGGCGTCGGCCAGGAACTCGCGCTGGCGCGACACGGCGGATTTGATCAGACGGCCGAAGAAGATACCGATATAGCCGATCACGAACAACACCAGGCCGCTAACGATCAATACCAGCTGCCACGGCGGGCCCTTGTCCCGGTTGTTGCGCGCGCCGACATCCCAGAAGCTGCTGCCGAAATTCATTAATTGCTGGCCGAACCCGGCGATCATCTGGATGCCGAACAGCACGCCGATCAGATGCACGTTGAGACGCATATCGCCGTTCAGAATGTGGCTGAACTCGTGGCCCACCACACCCTGTAGCTCATCCCGCGTCAAGCGGTTGAGCGCGCCGCGTGTGACCGCTACCACAGCTTCATTCGGATTGTAGTCGGCGGCAAAGGCATTGATCGCGTCCTCTTGCTCCAGCAGATAAACTTTGGGACAGGCGATGCCGGCGGCCAGCGCCATTTCCTCGACTACGCTCAACAGGCGCCGCTCCTGCATGTCGGCGCTGGCTGGCGAGACCAGGCGGCCGCCAGCCATTTGGGCTACGGCATCGCCGCCGTCGCGCAGGTTGAGCGTCTGGATCAGCGTACCGCCGCCGATCAGCAATAGGGTGATCAGGGTGTTGGTCTCGAAAAAACCCTTCGGATAGTTGCGCATGATGCCGTGATGGGGGTCGAATTTGAACGTCCACAGCAGCGCCATGGCAAGGTTGACTGCGACGACGATCGCAAGCACCGCCAGCCCGAACAGAAACACCAATTTCCGGGTTTGCTGCCGCGCCTGGTGTTGTTGTTCAAAGAAAGTCATGCGCGCAACTCAGTGAGGAGAAGTTGAGATGCCAGATGCCGCCAGCCGCCAGCGTTCAGAACGTGACCTTGACGGCCTTGCGTTCTTCCGGCGTCTCGGTGGCTTGCAGCAGTTGCGCCGGTTTGAATGAAAACATGCCGGCGCAAATCGAAGCGGGAAACTGTTCGATGGCGGTGTTGTATTCCATCACGCTGTCGTTGTATGCCTGACGCGAAAAGCCGATCCGGTTCTCGGTGCCGGTCAGCTCTTCGGTCAGCTGCATCATGTTCTGGGTGGCCTTCAGGTCCGGATATGCTTCCGATAACGCAAACAGTTTCCCCAGGCTGGCGCTGAGCACACCTTCGCTGGCGGCCATTTGCCGGACTGCGACGGCATCGGTGGCGTTGGCCGCGACCGCATGGTTGCGTGCCGAGATCACGGCTTCGAGCGTTTCGCGCTCATGTTTCAGATAACCCTTGGCGGTTTCCACCAGGTTCGGGATCAGATCGTAACGGCGTTTGAGCTGTATATCGATCTGCGCGAAGGCATTCTTGAAGCGATTGCAGTAACTCACCAGACGGTTATAGATAGCAACTGCCCAGGCAACCAGGGCGAGGACGATTGCCAGAAAAATGACGAAGCCGATCATTGTTTTCCCCAGAAAAAAGCCGCTGGACGGTTTGTCCAGCGGCAACGTTATATGACAAGAAGCCCAAAAGCAAGCGCAGCGGCGGCTCTTGGGTGTCGAACCCTATGAGGATGTCGGCGTGAGGCGCTGTATCTGAGCTATCTGAGCTATCTGAGCTATCTGAGCTATCTGAGCTATCTGAGCTATCTGAGCTATCTGAGCTATCTGAGCTATCTGAGCTATCTGAGCTATCTGAGCTATCTGAGCTATCTGGCCTGTCGGCACTTTACTGGTTGCTTATTTCGCGCTTTCGCGCGGTGCCGACGACATTTGCGTCAATTCATCCTCGGTGATGTACTCAAACACCTTGACCACCTTTTGCACGCCGCTCACGCCTGCGGCGATTTCTGCCGCGCGTTTGCCTTTACGTTCGGTAACCCGGCCCATCAGATAGACATTGCCGCGTTCGGTGACGACCTTGATCGAATTGCCGAATACATCCTTGGCATCGACCAGCGAGGCGATCACCTTGCTGGTGATGAAGGTGTCTTTGGAGCGCGCTGAAAATGTCGATGGCGCACCGATTGCCAACTCGTTATCGACTGCATGGACGTTTTCGATGGCCTGCACCTCGCGTTCGGCGGCGGCCCTGGCGGCATCGTCGCGTACTTCGCCGGTCAGCAATACCTTGCGGTTGAAGCTGGTGATGTTGACATGACCATCCTGGCCGACGACGCCCGGAACCCGCGTTTCTGCCTTGAGCATGATCGCCTTGTCCTCGGTTTGTGCACCCAGCGTGCGCCGGTCCGTCACTGCGAAGCCACCGGCGACAGCGCCGCCGAGCGCCAGGGCGACACAACCCTGCAAGCTCAGCGCCACCGTGCCGCACAGTGCCACTGCGGCCAATCGACGCTGCCATTTGCTCCAACTTCCCCGATCAATCATTCGCATCTCCTCCAAATAAAGCGACATCGATGCCGTCGCATAAGCAGTGTATCGTCAGCAGGTGTACTTCCTGGATGCGTGCGGTGCGGTCGTGCGGCACGCAAATATGGGCATCTGCCCCGGTCAGTTTCTTGCCGATGGCGCCGCCGCCTTTGCCGGTCAGCGCCACCACGCGCATTTCGCGTTCCAGCGCAACGTCAATCGCCGCCAGGACGTTGGCCGAATTTCCCGAGGTGGAAAATGCCAGCAGCACATCGCCAGCCTGTCCAAATGCCTGCACCTGTTTCGAAAAGATTTCGTTGAAGCTGTAATCGTTACCGACCGCCGTGATGATCGAGGTATCGGTGCTCAGCGCCAGAGCTGGTAGCGGTAGCCGCTCGCGTTCAAAGCGTCCGACCAGTTCCGCCGCAAAATGCTGGCAATCGGCAGCCGAACCGCCGTTGCCGCAAGCAAGAATCTTGTTGCCGTTGGACAGCGCTGAGAACATAAGTTCAATCGCACTGGAAATCGGTCCGGCCAGGACCTCAGCTGAGCGAGCTTTGAGTTCGGCACTTTCGTTGAAGTGCGCCAGGATACGTTGATTTATCATGATGTCGGTGTGGATGGTGGTGGATACTACCGAAAATGCGCGTGGCGATTTCAAGCTTTACTTGCCATGCGCTCTGCTCGGAATTGTTTTCTGGTTAATAAGCCAATTAGTAAGCCAATTAGTAAGCCTGTCAATAAGCCGGTTAGTAAGCCGGTTAGTAAGCCGGTTAGTAAGCTTGCAAATAAGCTGGTTAAATGAGTCGGATCATAAGCTGGATTTCGATAGTCAGTGGTTGTGTTGGCCAGATTATAGCTGGCGCTGCCGGATTCCCGGCACAACCGTGAGCGAGGATCAGGTCTCGAACGCGTTTCTGATCCATTCGATGTGCTCGCCGTCAATCGCTACGACGTCAAAGCGGCAGGCCGGAGGCGCCGCATGGCGTTGCAAAAAAACCTGGGCGGCGATAATCAGCTTGGTTTGTTTGCGGTGCGTGACACTGGCTGCGGCACCGCCGTAGCGCTTGCTGCTGCGCTGCCTGACTTCGACAAACACCAGTTGACGGGATGCTCCCGGCTCGCTGAGGATCAAATCGATTTCACCACCCTTGCAGCGGAAATTGCGTTCTACCAGTTGCAATCCGCGCTTCTGCAAATAGACCAGCGCGATATCCTCAGCGGCCTGGCCGCGTCGGCTTGAAAGGCCCTGGATGACGGTGTCGAGGAGACTCATGACAGCGATTGCATGCAACGACGCGGCAACATCGCGCTCAGTGTATGTACAGCGGCCTGACGATACCGTTCTGATATACCGCCTCCGGCTCGATGCGTTCAAAACTCGGTGTGCCGATGCCGGCGCCAAAACGGACGTTGAGCCGGCCGGTGACGCCGTCGATCTGGAACACAATGTTGCGCGTCGCTACTTCTCGCGCAATCCGAAAGGCATCGATGCCGAGCGCGTACAAGCGATCCAGATCAGCATTGGGTTGCTGCCCAGGGCTATCGCTGCGGCGCGGATAGGCCATCACCGCCGGATGGTCAGGCTCCACTTGCCAGGGAATATCGAGCAGCCGCACCCCATTCAACTCAGGGATCTGGTGCTCAGGATTGGTATCGTCGAGAGCCAGCGGATTCAGTTGCGAAATGCCATAGATCGGCGTCTCCTCGCCGATCGCGTTGCGGATCTGCCTGGTCTGGTCGGCGTTGAGGGCGGCAAACAGCAGGCGCGGCCTTTCGCTCTCGATACGTTGTTGCAGTTGTATCAGCGCGGCGGGGTTGATGGCGCCGTCGGCCATCGCAAAAGTCATCAGCTCTGCGCGCAGGCTGCTGCCTTGCAACTGCTGCGCGAATGCGGCGGCAACCCGCTTTTGCCAGGCCACGCTGGTGCTCAGCACGAACACCTTGCCGGGCGCCAGTTCGGCGTCTACCCGGTTGGCGACCTGGCGTGCTTCGGCTTCTATCGACAGTCCGATCGGCAGCATCTGTGGCGGCAGCATCGGTTCCTGGCCGGCCGGCAGATCGGGCTGAGTCAGTGCAATCGTCGGTTTGCTCATGTGGCCCCTCTGTACGATGGCCGTGATCCCGGTGCGCGATAGTGGGCCGACCAGAATATCGAATTTATTGCTGGCTTCTGTATAAGCGGCCAGCATGTCGGCGGCGGTATCGGCGGCTTCGATGACGCTGACCGTCAGATCGCTCTTGTCGCGTTCATAGGCGTTCAGGAAGCCGGCGCGCACGGCGTCTGCGGCGGCACCCAAAGGCCCGGAACGCGGCGGCAGCAGCAGCGCGATGCTGGCAAGTGGAATAGTATTGCCGCTCTGGTCAGGGCTGGCCGATTCGACGATGGTTGTGTTTGCCAGCGCAGCCGGGCACAATCCGTTCAACAGGATCCCTGCCACCAATGTCAGCTTGACCCATTTACAAAACATGCATAACTCCCCATGACTCCCCATGACTCCCCATGACTCCCCATGACTCCCCATGACTCCCCATGACTCATCAATCTGCCAGCGCTCTCGTCAATTCGTCAATCCTGGATGAGGTAGCGCAGCAGGCGTATCCCGCGTCAACATTATATGTGCTGGCTACGCCTATCGGGAATGTCTGCGATATCAGCTTGCGCGCACTGCACGTATTATCGATGGTCGATGCGGTGGCCTGTGAAGATACGCGCAATACTGCCCATTTGCTAAGCCGTTATGGTTTATCCAAGACTTTACTGGCGGCGCATGAGCACAATGAGCGCGAAGCGGCCGATAAGATCGTCGCCCGCCTGCAGGCCGGCGAGAGGATCGCGCTGGTGTCCGATGCCGGCACCCCCGCAGTATCGGACCCGGGCGCGCGGATTGTCGATGCGGTGCTGCGCGCCGGCTTACGTGCGCTGCCGTTGCCGGGGCCGGCGGCGGCCATCGCCGCGCTGTCGGTCAGCGGCCTGGTCAACGATCAGTTCCAGTTTATCGGCTTCTTGCCCAGCAAAGGACGGCAGCGTGAGATCGTGCTCAGCGGCCTGGTTGGTGCCAGCGCCACGCTGGTGCTGTATGAGGCTCCGCATCGCATCGTCGAAACCGTCGACGCGCTGTTGCTGGCATTCGGCCCGCAACGCCAGGTGGTGCTGGCGCGCGAGCTCACCAAACTGTTTGAAAGCGTGCATCGCTGTGCCTTGGGCGACGCTCCGGCATGGCTGGCGGCCGACACCAACCGGCAAAAAGGCGAGTTTGTCGTGTTGATCGAGGCCGCGCCGGTTGCGCTGGACGACAGCGCGGAAGGAGAGCGGGTATTGAAGATTCTGTTGGCAGAATTGTCGATCAAGCAAGCTTCGGCATTGGCGGCGCAAATTACTGGTCAAAAGAAAAATGCTTTGTATGAAAGAGCGTTGGTCCTGAAGGGCGAGTAGGTTTTGACGGCAGGCTTGCAGCGGCATGTGGCGAATGTTTTGTCATTAATTTTTTGTTATTGGTTGGCTTTTCTGATGTGGCGGTGTGTCGGGACCAGCTGATAAACACCTCTTCAGCAAAGCGGCGATGTATTTTCACAACGGCATTGGCACCGCAAATTAGTTCGGGCCAGGGTTCGATAGTAAAATCCGCCACCTTGTGCGACGCGTCAAAAAATATCTGAAAAGAAATAATCAGAATAATCGGAAGTAAGTGGTCCATGCATTCCAGAATGCCGGACTTGCCCTTACCAATAAGATGAGAGAAACCATGAGCAATACGCAAACCAGCGGTCATAGCGCCGGATTCAAGTCATCCCGTCTACACATCATCACGCTGGCTGCAATGGGGATCGTGTTCGGCGATATCGGCACCAGTCCGTTGTACGCATTGAAAGAATGTTTCAGCGCCGAACATGGCATCTCGTTCTCGCCGGATGGGGTGCTGGGGATTATCTCGATGCTGTTCTGGGCGATCACCATCGTGGTGTCGCTCAAGTATGTGCTGTTCGTGATGCGGGCCGACAATAACGGCGAAGGCGGTGTGCTGGCATTGATGGCACTGTCGCTGCGCACGGCCAGGCACGGCTCGCGGCGCGCCAAGACGTTGATGATGCTGGGTGTGTTCGGTGCCTGCATGTTTTACGGCGACGTCGTGATCACGCCAGCCATCTCGGTGCTGTCGGCGGTGGAGGGGCTGGAAATCGCCACGCCGGGCCTGAGCCGCTACGTGGTGCCGCTATCGCTGATCATCCTGATCGGCTTGTTCCTGATTCAAAAGCATGGCACCACCGTGGTCGGCAAATTTTTCGGTCCGGTCATGTTTTTCTGGTTTTTGTCGCTGGGTCTGCTGGGCATTTTCAATGTGGTCAAGGCGCCGCAAATTCTGGTAGCGATCAATCCTTATTATGCCTATGCGTTCATGGAGGCTCATACGCTGCAGGCGTTCAAGGTGCTCGGCTCAGTGGTGCTGGTGCTCACCGGCGCTGAAGCCTTGTATGCCGACATGGGGCACTTCGGGATTCGTCCTATCCGCTTTGCCTGGCTGTACACCGTAATGCCATGCCTGCTGCTGAATTACTTTGGCCAGGGCGCCAACTTGCTGGCCAACCCGAGTGCGATTGAGAACCCTTTCTACCTGATGGTGCCGGACGCCTTGCTGGTGCCGATGGTGATTCTGGCGACCGCCGCTACCGTGATCGCATCGCAGGCAGTAATTTCCGGTGCGTTTTCGCTGACCAGTCAGGCCATCCTGCTGGGCTTTGTGCCGCGCATGCGTATCCTGCACACTTCTGAAGACGAACGCGGCCAGATCTACATCCCGATGATCAACTGGATGCTGTTGATTCTGGTGGTAGCAGTTGTGCTGGCGTTCAAGAAATCCGACAACCTGGCCGCCGCCTATGGCGTCGCCGTGACCAGCACCATGCTGATCACCACAGTGCTGGCAGCGGTGGTCATGCGCACCGTCTGGAAATGGAATCCTTTTCTGGTGGCGTTGGTCATCAGTGCTTTCTTCGTTGTCGACTTTGCGTTTTTCGCCGCCAACCTGCTAAAGATTGTCTACGGCGGCTGGTTCCCGTTGCTGCTCGGCGGCTTTGCCTTCTTCTTGCTGATGACCTGGTACGCTGGTCGCATGCTGCTGCGTGAGCGCACCAAGGATGAAGGGATTCCGCTTGAGCCTTTTGTCGAAGGGCTGCTGGCGCACCCGCCGCACCGGGTTGAAGGTACGGCGGTATTCATGACCGGCAATGTCAATACGGTGCCGGTGGCGATGCTGCACAACCTGAAGCACAACCGTATCCTGCACAAGCGCGTGTTTTTCATGAAGGTCAGCATTTGGGACGTCCCTTTCGTCGAAGACAGCAAGCGCCTGACATTGCGCGAACTGGGCAAGGATATCTATGTCCTGCGTGCGGCATTCGGCTTCAAGGAAGCGCCGGATGTGCAGACCGTGATGGCCTTGACCACAGCCCAGTTCGGGCTAGAGTTCGACGTCATGGATACCTCGTTCTTCCTGGCCCGCGACACGGTTGTCCCGAGCAAGATCCCGGGCATGCAGCTATGGCGCGAAAAGCTGTTCGCGTGGATGTATCAGAATGCCGCCAAGCCATCCGACTTTTTCCACATCCCGGTCAATCGTGTGGTTGAATTGGGCACCAAAGTCGAAATTTAAGCGTTGTGCCCCTCAGCGCAAGCCGTGCCGGCTTGCGTCTGTCATTCGCGCCGGCTGCCGATGGTCGCGGCGGAAGCGGCGCTGGCGGCTGGCGCCCTTACTTTGTTGCCGGCTGGCCGAGCTGCACCCGACAACGCCATAACTGATGTCCCGAAGCCAGATATTTATTCTCGAACGGCGTGATAGGGACCGTCGTCTGGTATGGCTCGCAGTTGACATGAATACCGCTCAATTGCGTCAGCGCGCTGGCGCATTCTTCCACATAGATTTGCCAGTTGCTACGGCATTCGAGAATGCCGCCCAGCGCGACGATATCTGGAAATACCGGGTGGGCATGCCAGCGCCGGCTCAACTGGCCGATTTTCGGCCAGGGATTTGGATACAGCAGGTAATGCCGTGCCGGATAAATGTTAGCCGCCAGCAGTAAGCACCAGTAATCTACCAGATCGGCACGTATCCTGATGAAATTCTGCGGCTGCGGCGTGCTACCGGACCATAGCGTGTTACGCCCGACCCGGTCTGCCGATTGATCGACGCCGATGACGAAATGATCCCGGTATTGCGCCGCCAGATGCATGGTTGACAAGCCAACTCCGCAACCGGCATCCAGTATCGGTGGCAGACAACCGGCGGCACGCCAGGCGGCAATACTGGCATCGAATGCGGCCTGGTTGTAGCCGCTGACTGGTTTCTGAAATGTGTGTGCGGCATGTCTGGCCACGGTTGCCGCTAGCTGCTCATGGATGCCGGTTTGCGCGCTGTGAATGGGGTTGGAGTTGGCAAACATGAAACGTAGCGATGGAAGACGTAAAGACAGGAAGCGTAAAGATATAAAACAAACGCAAAAATATAAATCTTGAAGATATAAAATTTAGAAATATAAAACTTAGAGATAAGCGCAACGCACCCGCAGCAGCGTCGGCGACAGCAGTTCAGGCGGCGGCACGGCAGCGCGTTCCAGCGCACGTGCTGGAACGGCGAAGAAGCAAGGTGCCGGGATTACTGCAACGTCACTGGCTGGCTCATCAAGGAGTCATAACTGCCCAGAAAAGCATCGATATCTTCGATGCTCGGTTCTGTTGCAATCAGATCTTCGACCCCTTTACGGAAAAACTCTGCTAAAGCACCAGCAATGAAAATCTCGCGCTTGAACGACTTATCGACGATTTCATAGCCTCCGAAACGCAGAGCTTCGCGTTGTTCGTCTGCAACAAATTCGACGACGCTGTATTGGCCACTGTTATAAATCAGGTTCATATGCGCTCCCGGTAGTTAATACAGAAGGTAATGATCAAGTAAGCAGTTTTCAAGTCAGCCCGCAAAAATATTATTTTTTAGCTCCTTGCTCCTGATTGAAGAAAGTTATTTCTGTCTGGATGGACATATGCACCGGCCAAAATTCACTGATCAAAGAATTAACGTAGCCATTTTGTCATATGGTACGCCACGGCAAATGTTTATCACAGATTAAATATTCATTAAGGCAATGCATTTTCGCTACAAGCGAATAAATATTTGCCTATCGCCATGTTTTATAGCTGTCACTCGATCCATTCAAACAGCATGTGCTGATGAGAGCCGCTGGTAATGACAACATCGCGGGTTTTCGACTGGCCATTTTTGATCGCTTCGATGCGATAGTGTCCGGCCGGTAATTGCGCCAGGAAGAAAGGCCCATTGGATACGGCATTGAGCACCGCATGGTTGTCAGCGTCGCTGATTTTGACGCGGACGTCGGCCGTAAACTCATCCTTTGGGGGGTCGCCTTGACGACAAATTCAAGCTCCAGCGGGTAATTTTTTGCCTGGCGCTGTATGGCCGCCGCTTGGTCCTGCCCAATGTCGCCTGAGAGGTAGCTGACGGCAGCCGCGACGGTGCGCGTATCCTGGGATTGCGCGGGATTTGCGGCAAACGCCGCAGTCGCGGTAAACAATGCCCATGCGGCAAGAAAGATGTGCTTGTTCATGGTGCGTCCTCCAGAAAAGACAGCTCGGTACGGCAACGAATAACGTTCCTCAGCTCACACCCACACAATACGAAAATAAAATTAAAACAAGCTTAAATCAGATCAACTTTCAAAGTTTGCCTGTCAGCCGTTTGCGCTGACCCCGGCGCCCTGTCTATTCCTAAACAGCGCGCCGGGTGTGGCGGTTGACGCATAACCCAGGCAGACCAAGATCTCTGCTGATTCCCTACGGATGCTCGGCGGATTACGGTTGTGCCAGCAGTTTCTTGATGGCTTCTTCGGTTTGCCCGTACTGGCCTTCGCCGAAGTGAGTGTAGACCACTTGACCCTTTTTATCGATCAGATACACCGCTGGCCAATACTGGTTGTGGTAAGCGTTCCAGGTGGCGTACTGGTTGTCTTGCGCTACCGGGTAAGGTACGCCGAGTCGCTTGATCGCGGTTTTGACATTGTCCGTGTTGCGCTCGAACGGATATTCCGGGGTATGCACACCGACCACGACCAGACCCTGGTCTTTGTACTTCTGATACCACGATTTAACGTACGGCAATGTATTGATACAGTTGATGCAGGTGTAGGTCCAGAAGTCCACCAGCACTACTTTGCCGCGCAGTTGTTGCATGGTCAGCGGCTCGCTGTTGAGCCATTTTTCGATACCGGTAAATTCAGGTGCAGCGAAGCTCTTAGTCAGTGCGCTGGCGGAGGCGCCAGTGGAAACGGTGGCGGCAAGTGCCGTAACGATGGTGAAAGTTTTGAGACGGGAAAGCATAAAATATTCCTTTACAGATTACAGAGAAGTGGAAGAAAACAAGGAGGTCAGTCGAGCGATGATCAGCACGTCGTACTGCAGATAGATCGCCAGCGCGGTGAGTATCACCAGCACGCCGAACAGTCGTTGCAGGTTTTCGGCATGGCGCGCTACCACTCGGACGTGACGGCTGATGTACTGGCCGCCGTACAGAATGGCAAGCATCGGGATCTCAGCACCGATTGCATACATCAACAGCAGCAGAGCCGACCAGCCGAGGTCTTGCGCCTTAACAACCAGCACCAGAATCGATGCCAGTACCGGGCCGGCGCAGGGCGTCCAGACCGCACCCAGCGACATGCCAAGTACGAAGCCGCCGGTGTTGCCGGGCCGTACTTTCGGCGCAGCGCTTTGCATGCGTTGCAATGGCGCTTGCAGATACGCCACCAGCATTTGATACGGACGTGGCCACAACCGCAGCAGCCCCGATAGCCCCAGCAGCGCAATCGCGCCGGTACGAATAGCGTCCTGAGCGATGTGGATGCTGCTGGAGACGGCGCCCAACAACATGGCGAACGCCGAGAAGCTCAAAATGAAGCCGGCGATAATAAACAGCGGCCGCGTGCGGCTAGGGGCCGATCCGGAAGAACTGACCGACGTGCCGAGCAAAATTGGCAGCGCCGGCAAGACGCACGGCGAGGCGATGGTCAGAATACCGGCCAGCAAGGCAAGTGGTGTTTCTAGAAGGTTGTACATGATTGGCATCCAATGTTTTTTAACTAGCCTCTATTTGAATGCCTGGATGTATCTGGCTTGTTTCCCTAAAGCGGCATTGCCGCGTGTTTTGTGTATGGATCAGAGCCAGATACATTCCGACACAAATCTCCGGCGGATTTTTTATCGGGCAGACATGAAAGTCGCTGGCGCATTTAGCCGTTAGCTCCGGCCTGCAATAGTCGCAGCCTGTGGCGAATCGATATCGGTAGTAAAAAAGGGCGATTCGAGTGCCGGTGATGTATTTGTGACGCCTCATTTATTGCCGCAGAGTAGGTTGTAAGCCCCTTGTTACATGGGTTGAGGGGCTGAGCGGCAGGTCGGCGCAAACCAGATAAGGTATCATTCGCGTACGGAAATTCTGAGCCCTGTCTTGAGTCATATCTTGGGCCATATCCTGATAGTCGACGCGATACACAGAGCGACATCAAGGTGCTACGCAATGGGTCTGAGTATTTCCGGTCGTCGCAATATTGATCGAGAGCAACCAATGACCCTCCCTTTTTTGCGTTGGTCACGCACACTGTTCGCCTGGCTGACTCTGATTCTCTGCATTGGCCTGGTGCTGGCGCAGACCCTGTCGTTCTGGCTGACGCTGACCGAGCGTGATCAAGCCTCCACCAATGTCATGATGGGTTACATCGAGCGTGAAGCAGTCAGTTCGGTGGCGCTGCTCGATCGCTTATCGCCCGCCGAACGGGTTGAGTGGCTACCGCGTCTGGCGCGCCGTACTTACACTTTTGCTCTCGATTCCGGCATTCCTGCGACTCCCGGTGCACGGCCCGACGCCCGCTTGTCGCAAATGGTAGAGAAATCAATCGCCGACGGCATCGGAAAAACCTACGCGCTGACCGTCAACGCCATACCCGGCGACAAAGAGCACATGCAAGTGCATCTGAAGCTCAGCGACGGCACTCCGCTGACCATCGACATGCGTCCGGTGTGGGGCTTACCGGTTTCACCATGGCTGCCGCTGGTGCTGCTGTTGCAACTTTTCTTGCTAGCTGCTTGCTGCTGGTTTGCGGTAAGGCTGGCGACGCGTCCGTTGCACACAATGGCGGCCGCGGCTGACACGCTCGGCCCCGATCTCAAGGCCACGCGCCTGCCCGAGAACGGCCCTTGGGAAGTGGCGCGCGCATCCAAGGCTTTCAATGCCATGCAGGATCGGATTGCCACCTACATGACCGAGCGCGTACAAATTCTGGCAGCGATTTCGCATGATTTGCAGACACCTATTACGCGCATGCGGTTGCGGGTCGACGTGATGGATGAACCCCCCCCGCACGTCAAGCTGCAGCAGGACCTGCACGAGATGGAAAATCTGGTCAAGGAGGGAGTGGCATTTGCCCGGACCCTGCACGGCACCGCAGAGCCGCCATGTCGATTGATCCCGATGCCTTGCTCGACAGTATGGTGTGCGACTATGTCGATGCCGGTAGCGACGTGGTGCTGGAGGGCCGCATCGGCACGACCCTGGTAACCCGTCCGCAGGCATTACGGCGCGTCCTTGGCAATCTGATCGACAATGCCTTGAAATATGGCGGCAACGCCCGCATCATCGCCGCCGCATCGCCTGCCGACACGCCCTTGACAATCCTCGTGCGCGATAGCGGGCCGGGCATTCCAGAGGATTTGCTGGAAGCCGTATTCGAACCTTTCTATCGTGTGGAAGAATCGCGCAGTCGCAACGCCAGCGGCACCGGGCTCGGGCTGGCTATCTCACGGCAACTGACGCTGATGATGGGCGCTACGCTGTCGCTGCACAACCTCGCCGAGGGCGGCTTGGAAGCCAGGCTGGGAGTGCCAAAGATGAGCTGATGGATGAATGATTAACAGCTCGGTTGAAAGCTGAATACCGCTGCCACCCTGCATGATCTGAGCTGAGTGTCGTATCGCGCTTCCGTAGAAGCCATCTGTACTTAGCCAGTAAACAAAAGCCCGCCGATGCCTGATGGTAACGGCGGGCTTTTTATCGCTGAGCCTGGTTGCGCTTCAGCGCCGCATCAGATCAGCGTCATCAGCGGCTCAGACCAGATTGATTTCCACGCCGATGTTGCCGCGTGTGGCCTTGGAGTAAGGGCAGGTTTCGTGGGCTGCATTCACCAGTGCCCGAGCGACTTCGCGATCAATGCCAGGCAGGCTGACGTTGAGGCGCGCTTGCAGGAAATAGCCGCCATCGGTGGTGCCCAGATCGACTTCGGCATCTACCGAGAGGTCGGAAGGCAGAGCCACTTTCAACTTGCCTGCCGCCAACCCCATCGCACCGATGAAGCAGGCCGACCAGCCAGCCGCGAACAGTTGTTCTGGATTGGTGCCGTTGCCGCCAGGTGGCGACAATTGAATATCGAGACGACCGTCGGAGCTACGCGAGGTGCCGCTGCGGCCGCCCGAAGAGGTGTGGGTTTTACCTGTGTACAGCACTTTTTCTATTTTAGTCATGATCAATCCTCTCTAAAGACTGGGATTGCCAACCGGCTGGCAATCGTTAGGGTAAGTTAATTTACATCCGAGGTCATCCAACAACAGCGCTGATTATATCGGGGAATTGCGATATGTCAATATATGCTATTAAATCGTGCGCGATGTATAATGTATGCTATTTTAATGCTTGCCGGAAAGTTTTGGCGGCAAAAACCGCCATCTCCCCTGTGCGCTGGCGGCACAGTTATTTGCATTCACAAGGAGTCGCAAGACCATGCCCAACACCACCAATAAGAGGAGCCCGAAACTTTCCGAGTTTTTATGCTTTGCCATCTACTCGACCAATCTCGCCTTCGGAAAAGCATACAAACCAATACTGGAAGCGCTCGGCCTCACATACACTCAGTACATCGTCATCATCGTGTTGTGGGAGCAGGATCATCAGACGGTCAGCAGCATCGGCGAGAAGCTGTTCCTGGAATCGAACACGCTCACGCCGATTCTCAAGAAGCTGGAGTCGATGGGCTATCTAAAACGCCGGATAGATCCTAGCGACGAACGCCAGGTGCTGGTCAGTCTGACCGATGCCGGCCGACGCCTGCGCGAAAAGGGACTCGACATGAATCTGGTCAGCGCCTGCGGTTTGACCGATAGCGAATTTTCCAGCGTTCAAGGCGCAGTCGCCGCATTGCGCGACAACCTGATCAAAGCAACCTAGCCAAAAATAGCGCGCCATTGATACGCAACGCCTAGCCTCAACTAGGTATCACGCAAGGCCCGCCGGTACTGAATGGCTTCGGCGACATGGGTCACCGCAATGTTTTCGGCACCAGCCAGATCGGCGATGGTGCGTGCTAGTTTCAGTGCCCGATGGTAGCCGCGCGCAGACCAGTGCAGATGCGTCATCGCGCTGCGTAATATGTTTTCGCCGGCGCTGTCGGGTTTGCAGAAGTGATCGATTTCGCTGGTAGATAACGCCTGGTTTTGTTTGCCCTGGCGTGACAACTGAAGCTCATGCGCCTGCTCGACGCGGGCGGCAATAAGTGCTGATGGCTCGCCATCGGCTTGCTGCAGCAATTGCTCGTGAGGCACTGCCGGAACCTGAATCTGCATGTCGATGCGATCCAGCAGCGGACCGGAAATCTTGTTCTGGTAGCGGGCGATGCCATCTGGCGTGCAGCGGCATTCCCGGGTCGCATGACCGAGATAGCCGCAGGGGCAGGGATTCATCGCTGCGATCAATTGAAAGCGAGCCGGAAAGTCGGCTTGTTGCGCTGCCCTGGAAATCGTGATGTGACCCGATTCGAGTGGCTCGCGCAGCACTTCGAGGACGCGGCGATCGAATTCCGGCAATTCATCGAGAAGCAAAACGCCGCGATGCGCGAGTGAAATTTCGCCGGGACGCGGCGGGCTACCGCCACCGACCAGCGCCACCGCCGATGCGGTGTGATGCGGGGCGCGATAAGGACGGATTTTCCAGGCCTCTCCCGAAAATCCTTTCGTCAGCGATTGTACGGCTGCCGATTCCAGCGCTTCCAGATCAGTCATCGGCGGCAGGATTCCCGGAAACCGTAAAGCCAGCATCGATTTTCCTGTGCCGGGCGGCCCGATCAACAACACGCTATGGTTGCCGGCCGCGGCTACCTCCAAAGCACGCTTGGCTTGCAACTGTCCTTTGACATCGCTGAAGTCGGCATGGCTGCGAGGCTTCGATTGCGGTCGGGGTATATGACGTTGCAGTCTGGTATCGGCTTGTCGAGAGGAGAAATGCGCGCATACCTGCAACAACGATTGCGCCGGCAGAACATGTGCATTCGACACCAGCGCCGCTTCGTCCGCGTTGGCGCGCGGCAGGATGAAGGCGCGCGCCGATGGGGCTGGTGTTGCTGAGGCGCTACCCTCTGCCTTGGATGCCCCGGCATTCCGGTTATCCGAGGTCATGGCAAAAGTCATCGCAAGCGCGCCGCGAATGGGCCTCAGCTCGCCCGACAGCGACAGTTCTCCGGCGAATTCGTAGGCATCGAGTTCATCCGCCGGCATTTGTCCGGATGCCGCCAGTATGCCGAGTGCGATAGGGAGATCGAAGCGTCCGGATTCCTTGGGCAGGTCGGCTGGTGCCAGATTGACAGTAATACGGCGCGAGGGGAATTCGAAGCGGGCGTTTTGCAATGCTGCGCGGACCCGGTCCTTGGATTCCTTGACCTCGGTTTCGGGCAGGCCGACGATGGTGAAGGAGGGCAGGCCATTGGCCAGATGGACTTCCACTGTAACTTCGGGTGCTTGCATGCCTGCCAGCGCCCGACTTTTTAATACCGCTAGCGTCACCGTCTTGGCGGAATCAAGAGCGCTTCAATTGGGCTTCAAGTTCCGTCACGCGCGCTTCCAGTGCTTCCAGCTTGGCGCGGGTGGTTGCCAGCACTTGCGTTTGCACGTCGAATTCTTCGCGAGTCACCAGATCAAGCTTGGAGAAGCCCTGGCCCAGCATGGCCTTGACGTTTTTCTCGATGTCTTTGGCAGGTGAGTTTTCAATCGCTTGATTGATCTTGGCTTGAATGTCGTCGAAGAAATTAGGTTTGTTCATGATCGTCCTCTGAAGGTGGAAAAGTCTGGCGGGACGGAGTTTCATGAGCGCCGTCGCGTGGCCGATTGCGCTCGCCTCGACAATATGAAAAATGATAACCGATGCGTCCCGCGCTGGTATTCAAATTATGAACCGACCACGCGGTTTAAGCAATTTTCCGTCTTGCGGCGGCCGTGTTGAGAGACTTAAGGTTGACTTGTGCACAGCGGCTACTGGCAGAAAATTTTCCAGGTGTTGCCGGGGCAACGATGTTGTTACCGAGCGGGATTGCAAAAATTGTTCCGCAAAAAAGGGGCAACTGAGCTTTGAACCCAATTTGATCTGTATTTTCTTGCAAGGCCGGATCCGCGCTGCTTGGGCTATTGGCAGCACTGGGGCCAGTGTGGTTTTGGCTGCCTGGTATCACCTTCAGCACCTGGCGGATGTGGCGGGCCGGGGCATGATGATTTCCTCTCATAGCCGGGCCATTCTGGCCTTGCTGAGCACTAGCCTGCCTGTTCGCGTCCTGCCTGTGTTCGTGCGCCTGCGCATGAGCGCCGCGGTCAGCAGCCTGCTCGAACGTGCCATATCACTGGCGGTATTCTTGAATGTTGCGATCTACATTGCATGGACAGAGGATACGTACCGCGCCGGTTCCGGCGTCTATCGCCATCGTCATTGCAGGGATACTCACGCTGTCTACACGAATCGGACTCTTACTAACAACAGGCGCGGCGACGCTTATCCGCGTGCCAGTCCATTTGTTGGTGCAGGCACTAGTGTTTTCGGACGCGAAGTCGGCCCAACGACCGCTCATGGGTGCAACTCTCGCTGTTCTTGCAAATAAAAATGCCGTCCAGTCTCAACTGAACGGCATGCGGGTCTTGGCAGGTTTTGGCGAGTCTCAACCTGCCTCACGGCCTCAACCGGCCATCAGGCGCCGATACGTAATTGCAGACCGGTATCGCTGTACAACGGCGTCGCGGAGAAGCCGTCTACAGAGATCGCATCAAATTTTCCTTTCAAGCTGCCTGCGGTAATGATATTTAGTGTTTCTCCCGGAGCAGGCTTGTAGCCGCCCTGGAATTTGACGCGCAGCGTGCCACCGGCAATCGTCATATTGCCGGCGACAGCAAATTTTCCTTGCTGGCCATTGCCAAGATTGAGCTCCAATGTGCTGGTCGCCAATTGCGTATATTTTCCGGAAATGGTCAGTGCCGCAGGAGCATTGCTCGCCAGCGTACCGCTGCGAACGTAGACATCGCCGATACCGAAGGCCGATACGGAATTTCCTTCCAGCGTGCCACCCTCCAGCTGGGTGCCGCCGCTCCAGGTATTTTTTTGCCGCTCAATGTCAGAACGCCGCTGCCTTGCTTGGTCAGCTTACCCGTGCCTGAGATGTCATTGCGCCATTTGTCGGCTGCAAAGAACCCGCCCTTGCTGGCGTCCATCGATACCACAACATTGCCATTGAACGCAGCATATCCGTCCGCTGCGGCAAATAGATTGAGGCGGCCCCAGCCTTCCGGATCGTCCAATACCGGATATCCTGAAGCAATCGCTGTGGTCTTTAACACCACGCGGCGTTGCTCATCCCTGAGGTAAGGCAAGCGCGTCTCCAATAGTACTTCGGCGCCCTTGGGTACGATCGCCGGCGCGGTTGTTTTACCGATTTGCGCAAAGCCGTAAGTCATCCGGCGCAAATAGTTTGCTTTGTTGACGGCGTAATCGGCAAAGCGATCAGTGTTGGTGTCAGACGAGTGAGCAAACGCATTGAAGGTATCCGGCGTGGTATTGGTTTGCGCCATCAGCGTCGCATGCGCTTGCTTGACGGCAGCAACCTTGGCAGCCGCATTCGCTGGATCGAGCAGATTGGCTGCCACCACGGCTTGCGCTTGTACGCGCCCGCTGATGACGTCCAGTGGCGAATGCATACCGGCCAAAATCCGGTTCTCGCCCAATTCCAGGCCACGGGCAATCATCTCCTGGAAGCGCTCAGGAACCGCATAGGCCATCGCCACTGCGTCGCGGGTAGCTTCTGCCGAATGGCCGCTGGTAAAGCCGCCGTCGGTGGCTGGTGTTGTGCTTTTTGCCGGCACCAGAGCCGGCAAGACAACCACATTGCTGTTCCAGCGGAATGGCCGTGTGTACTTGTAAAAACGCTTGGCCGGTTCTGTTGAACCATTGTTGCTCATTGCGTTGACAAAATCGACGCCGCCGCCAAACCCCGGATTGGCACTGCCGCCGACGCCGGTGTTGTTGCCGCTATCGTTTTACAAAACAGTGGTGGCGTCGGCCGGCACTGTGGTGATGCTTGTCGTTTGTTGTGCTGCCTGACGCCATGCTGTCGTCAGAGGGCCCATGCCATCGGTGACGCTATATCCCTTGCCGCGCCGATCATCCAGATAAGCTGCCGTTGCTTGATCTGGGGTGCGGTTCGAGGTTGCTGTGACGACGTATTGTATGTTGGCGTTGTGCACTGCTGCGTTGAGTACTGTGCCGCCCGGGGTGCCATCGTCCGGAACGCCGGTCCATGCCGATGGCACAATCGCCGGGAAATTACCCACGGCGGGAGCGGTGACGCCAGCATCCACGATATCGGTGAGCGGCTGCCAAATTTCCTTAAAGCCGGCCAGAATACGCACGCCAGCATTCGTTTCCAGAGTTGCATAGCGGGCGTCGCCGCGCTGGTTGCTTGCCGCGTTATCGACAAAGGCCGGAATCGAAGCGGCAACCGCCGCCGTATCGACATAGCCGGGGTCCTCTGGCGGTGGCGGAATGATCAGCGCTGACGGTGCGCCAGGTAAAGTCGTTTGTGGATCGTTTGATCCGCCGCCGCAAGCTGTTAATGTTAGTGTCGCAGCGACGGCCAGCGCCAGCTGACCAAGCAGGAAAGGGTGTCGGAGTCGCATTTGTATGGCTTCAGGTATTGTAAAAAAAGCGTCATCATAGTTACAGAATGTTACAACTACATGACCTATACCCTGCGGTTGAACCACCGCATTGTCGCCAGCTATTGCAGCTGGGTCTGGCTAAAACCGTTGTGTGGAAATTGCTGAATTTTAGCGGCCCGGTAGCGTGCGCCGCAGTGTGTCATCTTTGAGGATGAGGTGGTGGTACAGCGCCGCTGCAACATGCAAGGCGATGACGGCGATCAGTACCCAGACGAGCAACTGATGCATGTCGCCAAGGGTGTGGCCTAATCGCGAGCCCTTGGATGAGAGCGTCGGCAAAGGAAGTACGCCGAACAAAGATACCGGCCAGCCGCGCGACGAGGCATTGGCCCAGCCCATGAGGGGAAAAGCCAGCAGCAAAAAATACAGCAGTAAGTGGGTACCTTGCGCAACCCGGTGCAACCGCGGCGACACGATCTGCGCTTGCGCAGTCGGGCCGTGGATCCAGCGCCATAGCAGCCTGATCATTACCAGCAACACGATCAGCGCGCCGATGGACAGGTGCCAGCTGATCAATCCGAGCGGCTGCGTATTGCGTCCGATATCAGGCATCAGCCAGCCGATCGAGTACTGGATCACCAGAAGGATGACGGTCAGCCAATGAAAAAACTTCGCGGGCGCAGAGTATTCAGGAGGAGTTATTGTGTGCATTTCTATGTACCGAAGACGGGGAACATGATTGTTGGGCAGATAGCGCTGCTGATCGAGGAATCTTTGTTCGCAAACGCCTGCATCCCGCGCCTGGTGCGTCGCTCCGTACCTGCGGCCGCGAGCATAACAAGTAGCACCCAATTAGTACTCGCTCCAAACTTAGCAGATCGCCGAGCGGAAGGTAAGCAATCAATCTGGGCTTGTTGTGGAAATGAGATAGTGGTCGCCAGCTTTGCGGTTGGCACGGCAGCCGCTGCCGCTGCCGCTGGCGCTGGCGCTGGCGCTGGCGCTGGGGCAACGCAGATAGTCGACATTTCCGGAGCAGCGTCGCAAGAATATCAATAGAAAATACGCAACTTGCTGATGATGCACTGCGGCCGTGAGAGCCGCGAAGCATTTTTACGCGCTTCGCGGCCGCAGTTGATGCAGTCAAGCCGCGCAGGCCAGAGCTGTTCGGCGCGAATTTGCTGCAGTGATTTCTTTTGTTTGCCGCTGCTGTCGAAATTATCGGCGTGCAGCCAGGCTTCGAAGATTGCGCGTTGTAACGGCCATTCGCTATCGAGCATCGAAAACCATGCGGTGTCGCGGTTCTTGCCTTTGAACACGCGATGTTGACGGAACAGACCTTCAGCGGTGAAACCGAAGCGCAATGCGGCCCGCTGCGAACGTCGATTGAGCGAATTGCATTTCCATTCCAGGCGGCGGTAGCCGAGATCGTCAAACGCATGGCGTGCCAGCAGGTAAATCGCTTCGGTGGCCTGGCGTGTGCGTTGCATGCGCGCGCTGAACCAGATATGGCCGATTTCTATCGAGCCGTGTTCCGGCGCGATGGCCAGATAGCTCAGCAGGCCGGTCGCCTTGCCGCTGTGTTGATCGACTACGGTAAAAAACAGTGGGTTACTGCTGGCGGCACAGCTGTTGAGCCAGGCGCTGAACTCTTGCGCATTGGCAAACGGCCTGGCGCTGAGGAAATCCCATTGGGTCGGGTCGGCGTCGGCGGCATGTCCGGCTTCATACAAATCGGCTGCATCTCGTGCTGGCGCCCTGCAGCGGGATCGGTTGCGGCCGTGGTGCTGGCTTCCAATCTGAGAGCGGTCGGCCGGTGTCGGTGGCGGATGGTTGGGGCATGGCTGTGCTTTGCATGGTCTGGTGAGGAGGTGTGGTTGAAAAATCTGCTTGCATTGCTTGCGATATTGCCTGAATCCGGGGCGTTGCGCGATGCTGCTCTAAAGTTGCCATATGGTATCATTGGGTTCGTGCACCATTGAAAATTGTCTTGAAGTTATGTTATCGGTCTTTTTATAGGCTGAGCCATTGAACGCTATGGGGGAAAATGCGGCAATCATCACACCAAAATAAGGCGCCCTTCTTCGGCGTGCATCATGGAGGTGCGTTTTTGGGCAGCTTATTTGTTTTTGAAAAGTTTTTGTCATTCACAGTCACGAATCGTTGCCGCTAAATGCGTCGCAAGCGGCGGCTTGCAGCACTGCGGCAACAGGACGGGCCCGGCGGTTGGCATGGGTTCTGCTATGGAATGTTTGAAGAGTAACGATTTATCGGTTTTTCATTCAACATACCAACAGGGACTCACATGAAAAAGCTGATTTTAGCGGCCGCAATAGCAACAAGTTTCGCCACCGGATTTGCGCATGCCGAAGATGCCAAGCCCGATAATGAAGTCAGTTACAACATCGGCCTGGTCAACGATTACCGTTTCCGCGGCATTTCGCAAACGCGCTTTGATCCTGCGGTGCAGGGCGGTGCCGATTACACCAACAACCCGACCGGCCTGTATGCGGGCACCTGGCTATCCAACATCAAATGGATCAAGGATGCGGTCGACAGCGCCAATACCGGTACCAGCGGCAAGCGTCCGGTTGAGTGGGATATCTACGGCGGTAAGCGCGGCGATCTGCCAGGCGGTTTTACCTATGACATCGGTGGCCTGTACTACTACCCGGCCAACAATTACACGCAGATCGGCCGCAACGCCAATACCTTCGAACTGTATGGCCAGCTCGGCTACGGCCCTGCTTACTTCAAATACTCGCATGCGCTGACCAATCTGTTTGACACCGCCAACAGCAAGAACAGCGCTTACTACGATGCCGGTGCCAATTTTGATGTCGGCGCGAGTGTCACGCTCGGCCTGCATGTTGGCCACCAGACTGTCGAGAATTTCAGCTTCGCCAGTTATACCGACTGGAAAGCCGGGGTCACCAAGACTTTCGACCAGATCGGCGGTGTGACGTTGGGCCTGGCTTTTGTCGGCACCAACGCCAAGGATGGCGCTTACGTCAGTCCAAGCGGCAAGAATCTGGGCCGCAACGGTGTTGTGTTCTCACTGGCAAAAACCTTCTGACGCGTTGCGCGATGCTAACTACAACATACCGCAATCTAGAAATTTGAACTGACCATAACGAGGCCAACATAAAACTGATAACCGCGATCATCAAACCGTTCAAGCTCGACGAGGTGCGCGAAGCGCTGTCGGCGATTGGCGTACAAGGCATCACCGTGACAGAAGTCAAAGGCTTCGGCCGCCAGAAAGGGCACACCGAGCTGTATCGCGGTGCGGAGTACGTCGTCGATTTCTTACCGAAGACAAAAATCGAAGCGGCAGTCGACGATTCGATCCTCGAGCAAGCGGTGGAAGCCATCGAGACAGCGGCGCGCACCAGCAAGATCGGCGACGGCAAGATCTTTGTCTTTGATCTGCAAGAAGTCATTCGTATTCGTACCGGTGAAACCGGCAAAGACGCAATCTAAGTAAGGGGATAAAAATATGAATATCAAAAGAATGTTTGCTACGGTTTTGGCGTCGTGCACGCTGATGCTTGCAGCTACCGCGATGGCGCCGGCGTCGGCCGCGGATGACGCATCCGCAGCGGCCAGTGCCGGTGCGGCGGCACCCAGTGCCGTGGCACCGGCCGCAGCCGCACCGGCGGTTATCACATCTGCTGCACCTGCCGCAACCGCAACCGCAACTGCTGCCGCGCCTGCAGCATCAGCAGCGCCTGCCGCGCCAGTGCCCAACAAGGGCGACACCGCCTGGCTGCTGGTATGTACCGCATTTGTGATCCTGATGACCTTGCCAGGCCTGGGCCTGTTCTATGGCGGCCTGGTGCGCAGCAAGAACATGCTGTCGGTGCTGATGCAATGTTTTACCATCTTCTCGCTGATCATCGTACTGTGGATTATTTACGGCTACAGCGTTGCGTTCACTGAAGGCAATTCATTCTTTGGCGGCTTCAGCCGCTTGTTCTTGCACGGCATGACGCCGGATTCTGTCGCCGGTACCTTCAGCAAAGGCGTGATCGTTCCGGAGTTCGCTTATGTGGTGTTTCAGGGCGCGTTTGCCGCCATTACTTGCGCACTGATCATCGGCGCATTTGCCGAGCGCGCCAAGTTTTCCGCGATCCTGGTGTTCACCGTTTTGTGGTTCACATTCGCTTATCTGCCGATTGCGCACATGGTCTGGTTCTGGCCCGGTCCGGACGGTTTCACCGATGCTGCCGCAGCTGAAAAGCTGACCGCCGCCGGTGGCTGGCTGTTCCAAAAAGGCGCACTCGATTTCGCCGGCGGCACCGTGGTGCACATCAATGCGGCCATCGCCGGTTTGGTTGGTTCGTATGTGATCGGCAAGCGCGTCGGTTTCGGCAAGGAGGCGTTCAAGCCGCACAGCCTGGCCTTGACCATGGTTGGCGCTTCGTTGTTGTGGTTCGGCGTTGGAAGCAAACGGTAGTGCCGCGCTGGCATTCATCAATACTCTGTTGGCGACTTCTGCTGCCGTCCTCAGCTGGAGCGCCGGCGAGTGGATCGGTAAAGGCAAGCCTTCGATGCTGGGCGGCGCTTCCGGCGCTGTCGCCGGTTTGGTGGCGATCACCCCTGCGGCTGGTTTTGTCGGCCCGATTGGGGCGTTGATCATGGGTCTGCTGGCTGGCTTCGTCTGCTTGTGGGGCGTCACTGGCCTGAAAAGGTTGCTGGGCGCGGACGATGCGTTGGATGTGTTCGGCGTGCACGGCGTGGGCGGCATCATGGGTGCTCTGCTGACGGGCGTGTTTGCTGCGCCTAGCCTCGGCGGCACCGGTATCTATGACTATGTGACCAATGCCGTGTTGCCAGACTATTCGATCAGCGGCCAGCTGTGGATCCAGTTCGAAGGTGTGATGACGACGTTGATCTGGTCCGGCGTGGTTTCGTTCATCGCGTTCAAGCTGGTCGACATCGTCATGGGACTGCGTGTGACTGAAGAGCAAGAGCGCGAAGGCCTGGATATCTCCAGCCACGGCGAATCCGCCTATCACTATTAAGTCTAGTTTGATTTTGCCGGATGGCCGCAGCGGCGGCCATCCGGCGGTTTGATCGAAGCCATGTGATCCCGGGTCCGCAGTCATAACCTGGGATTTTGTGTTTAAGCTGTTGAGTTTTATCTGTATACGGAGTGGTCAAAGTGAACCCGAGTAGCGCGGCGCAACAACTGCCAACGTGCACGGTGGAAGACATCAGGGCCGGCCAGTTCGATCAGGTGGTGGGCGCGCTCGCTGATATTTTGATGGCTTGCGTCAGGCACGGTGCCAGTGTCGGCTTTTTGGGCGTGCCGGATGCCGAGGATGCGTTTTCATTCTGGTATGGCGTCAATGGTTCGCTGGTCAGCGGTGGCCGTCGTCTGCTGGTGGCGCGGGTTGCCGGGCAAGTGGTTGGCACGGTGCAGGTGCTGCTGGCCACGCCAGCCAATGGCAGCCATCGGGCCGAGATTTCCAAGTTGCTGGTGCATCCCGACGCGCGTCGTCAAGGCGTAGCGCGCAGCCTGATGCAACAGGCCGAGGCGGTCGCCCGTGCCGAGGGCCGTTCTCTATTGACGCTCGACACACGCACCGGTGATGCCGGGGAATCGCTGTATCGCTCCCTCGGCTATCAGTTGGCAGGAGTGATTCCCGACTACGCACGCTCGACTACCGGCAGGTTGGCCGACACCAGTTTCATGTACAAGAAACTGGTTTGAGCGCGGCGCAATGAGATACTATCCGAATTGATGTCAATGTGACATGATGCAGAAGGCACCAAGAGGGCGCTTTTTTTCTTTCCGGGTACTTTAAAAAAACGCAAGCGGCCCGACTTAAAGCTGACGCAGGCTTGCCGAGCTTCCTCACCACCGGGTTTCCACACCGTTTTAGCAACAGTGCGTCGGCGGAGCGGCGAAATTGTGCAATTGCCGTTAGAATCGGCGTCTCTTCTGCGTATCTGGTTTTGACGCCGAATACACTTTCGCAAGAGGCTGTTGTCTAGTAATTAGCTAGTAATTAGCTAGTAATTAGCTAGTAATTAGCTAGTAATTAGCTAGTAATTAGCTAGTAATTAGCTAGTAATTAGCTAGTAATTAGCTAGTAATTAGCTAGTAATTAGCTAGTAATTAGTTAGTAATTAGCTAGTAATTAGTTAGTAATTGGCGATTAATTTGCAATTAATTAGCTTTAAAAATCAGCTTTAAACGACGCCATTTAGTTTCACAGAGAAAGTTTTTATGGTTCCCCACCTAGTCACGGCCCTGAATGGCCCCTTGCTTGACCTAGAAAAGAAAATTCTCACAGCTACCCCGGCCATTGAGCGCTGGTTCCGCATGGAATGGCAAGAGCATACGCCGCCGTTCTATTGCTCGGTGGATTTGCGCAATTCAGGCTTCAAGCTGGCGCCGGTCGATACCAACCTGTTTCCGGGTGGTTTCAATAATCTCTCACCGGAAATGCTGCCGCTGGCGGTCCAGGCGGCGATGGCCGCCATCGAAAAATATTGTCCGGACGCCAAAAATTTGTTGTTGTTGCCGGAGATGAACGCGCGCAATACTTTTTATTTGCAGAATGTCGCCCGGCTGATGCAGATTTTCCGCCAGACCGGCCTGCATGTCCGGCTCGGCTCGTTGTCGCCGGATTTGAAAGACGCGCAGACCATCGAACTGCCGGACGGCAGCACCATCACGCTGGAGCCGCTTGAACGCTCCGCCAACGGCCGTCGCCTGGGTCTAAAGAATTTCGATCCGTGCACCATCCTGTTGAATAGTGATCTGCCCTCCGGCACGCCGGGCATCCTGGAACGCCTCAACGAACAAAACCTGCTGCCGCCGCTGCATGCCGGCTGGACGGTGCGCCGCAAGAGCAACCATTTTTCCGCCTACGACGACGTGGTGAAGAAATTCGCCAAGCTGGTTGATGTCGATCCGTGGATGCTCAATCCTTTCTTCGCCAAGGTCGATCAGGTTGATTTCCAGGCCAACGACGGTGAAGACAAGCTGGCCGCTAGCGTCAGTTCACTGCTGGCGAAGATCCGTAAGAAATACAAGGAATACGGCATCACGGAAAAACCGTTTGTGATCGTCAAAGCCGATGCCGGCACCGACGGCATGTGCGTGATGAGCGTGACTGAAGTCGGTCAGATCAAGGAACTCAGTCGCAAGCAGCGCGAGAAACTCTCGCAAGGCAAGGCCGGAGGCGAGATCCACGACCTGATCATCCAGGAAGGCGTGCATACCTTCGAGCACATTAATGACGCGGTCGCCGAACCGGTGGTGTACATGATCGACCGGTACGTGGTCGGCGGTTTTTACCGGGTCCACGCCGAACGCGGCATCAACGAAAATCTGAACGCCCCCGGCGCGCATTTCGTACCGCTCGCATTCGCCCAGCAGCACGCGCTGCCGGATATGCTGGCCAAGCCAGGCACCACCGCACCCAACCGTTTTTATATGTATGGTGTGGTGGCGCGGCTGGGGTTGCTGGCGGCGTCGCTGGAGATGGAGAAGACCGATCCGAATCCGGAAGAATACTAAACAGCCATTCAACAATATGGATCTGAAAAAATGAAAATCGCTTTCCTCGCCGACCCCCTGGACACCTTCAAAACCTATAAAGACTCGACCTACGCAATGATGGTCGAGGCGGTCAAACGCGGCCATACGATCTATGCTTTCGAGCCAAAAGACATGGCCCTGGAAAGCGGGATCGTCACCGCCAGCGTGGCGCGTGTGACGCTGACCGGGGACGCCAAGGACTGGTATCGGGCCAGCCCGGCGACGTCGATGTTTCTGTCGCAATTCGATGCGATCCTGCTGCGCAAGGACCCGCCTTTCGACATGGAGTACATCTACACCACCTATCTGCTGGAACTGGCCGAGGCGCAAGGCGCACGGGTGTTCAACAAACCGCAGGCAATCCGTGATCACAATGAAAAGTTGGCAATCGCGCAATTTTCCAAATTCACTTCGCCAACCCTGGTCACGCGTGATGCCGCTCGTCTGCGCGCTTTCCATGCTGAACATCAGGATGTGATCCTGAAGCCGCTAGACGGTATGGGCGGCGCCGGTATTTTCCGGGTGCGGCAGGATGCGCTGAATCTCGGATCGATCATCGAAACTCTGACCGACAACGGCAATCGCACCATCATGATTCAGCGCTTCATCCCGGAGATCGTCGCCGGCGACAAGCGCGTGCTGGTGATTGGCGGCAAGGTGGTGCCGTATTCGCTGGCGCGGATTCCGCAAGGCAGCGAAGTGCGCGGCAACCTGGCTGCCGGCGGAATTGGCGTGGCGCAGCCGCTGACCGAGCGCGATCGCGAAATCGGCGAAGCGCTTGGCCCGGTGTTGGCACAGCGCGGCTTGTTACTGGTAGGATTAGATGTGATCGGAGACTACCTGACAGAGGTGAATGTCACCAGCCCGACTTGTTTTCAGGAAATCAAGCAACAAAGCGGTTTCGATGTTGCCGCCATGTTCATTGATGCGCTGGAAGCAGCGCTGAAGTAGGCCGGGAGTTTGTTTTTAGTTTAGTTATCCTGAATTGTTGCTTGAGCAAGCAGTTAAGCAAGCAGGCGCGATGCAAGTTGCTGTAAAACCGTTGTAAACCGGATAGATCCGCCAAGCGGATTTGAGATCAACATTATGATTGGCATTCTTCTATTAACCCACGCCCCGCTGGGGCAGGCATTCATCGCCGCTGCTGCTCATGTGTTTCGTCAGGTTCCGGAGCGACTCGAAGCGATTGACGTCATCGCCGACCAGAATCCGGTTGAAGTGCAAAAACTGGCCAAGCAGGCTGCAGCGCGGCTCGACGATGGCTCTGGCGTGCTGGTAATTACTGACGTCATGGGCGGTACGCCGTCTAATTGCACACTGCCGTTCTGTAGCGGTAATCAGACTCAGGTGATTGCCGGAATCAGCCTGCCGATGCTGCTCCGGGCGCTGACTTATCGTAACGATACGCTGGATGTGGTCACTGAAATGGCGCTGGCCGGGGGGCAGGGCGGCGCGGTGCGGGTCGATAACCGGGTTCGGGCATCTCACTGAGACCGGACGGCGATATTACTGACGTCGCACTGACGGCGTAGCGATCAGGTAAAGTTGCATTTTAATAAAACAACACTAATTAAAAGACAAAATGATTCAACAAGAAATCGAAATTATTAATAAGCTCGGCCTGCACGCTCGTGCCTCGGCCAAATTTACACAACTGGCAAGTAAGTTCAAAAGCGAAGTGTGGATGACGCGCAACAAGCGCCGCGTCAATGCCAAGTCGATCATGGGTGTCATGATGCTGGCAGCCGGCAAGGGTAGTACGATCCTGTTGGAAGCAGAGGGTGAGGACGAAAGAGCCTGTTTCGATGCCCTCAACCAACTGATTCAGGACAAATTTGGCGAAGGCGAATAAACCCGGGTGATCGCCGCCTGTCGCGGCAACTTACTTGGGCACTACTTGGCGACTTGATGTTTCTTGTTGAATCGGTTGGCGATAAGGTAATTTGTCGCAGGGATGGCCTTGCCGACACAGCACCTGATGCCAGACGCTGAGACTTATACCACATCTCCGTGCCACGATCATTTGAATTGAATTTTCCAGCGGGCTCACCAGATGGCATCCTTTACCCTACATGGCATTCCGGTATCGCGCGGTATCGCTATTGGCCGCGCTCACCTGCTCGCGCTGGCGGCAATGGACGTCAAACATTACGTCATCGGCGAGACCGAGGTCGAGGCTGAAGTCCAGCGTCTGCAAAATGCGGTGGCCGAGGTGCGCGCCGAGCTGCAGACCATTCGCAACGATTTGCCGAAAGAATCGCCGCCCGAGCTAGGGGCGTTTGTCGACGTCCATCTGCTGATCCTGTCGGACCCGATGCTGGCCGAGATGTCGCTCGATATCATTCGCAACCGCCAGTACAACGCCGAATGGGCGCTGGTGACGCAAATCGATGAATTGTCGGCGCAGTTCGATGAAATTGAAGATACCTATCTGCGCGAGCGCAAGATGGATGTGCTGCAGGTCGGCGAGCGCTTGCTGAAAGTCCTCACCGGCACCGCCACCCGCCTGCCGGAAATCGACAGCGACGGTGCATCCTTCGCCAATATCGTGGTGGTGGCGTACGACATTTCGCCAGCCGACATGTTGCAGTTCCGCGGTCGCGCCTTTGCCGGTTTCGTCACCGATCTGGGCGGTCAGAACTCGCACACCGCGATTGTCGCCCGCAGTCTCGATATCCCGGCTGCGGTCGGCATGAACAATGCCTCCAAGATGATCAAGCAGGATGACTGGATCATCATCGACGGCGACGCCGGCGTAGTGATCGTCGATCCGGCGCCGCTGATATTAAAGCAATACCGGGAGCGCCAGGCGCATCAACTGCGGGCCCGCCGCAAACTCGGCAAGATCAAGAAAACCCGCGCGGTTACGCTGGACGGCACCGAAATCAGTCTGCTGGCCAACATTGATCTGCCAAGCGATTGTGCGTCGGCGCTGGAGTCCGGCGCCAGCGGCGTCGGTTTGTTCCGCTCCGAGTTCCTGCTCATGGGCCGGATCGGCTCACAGCACCAGTTGCCAACCGAGGATGAGCAGTTTGAATCGTATCGGCAGGCGGTGGTGGCGATGAAGGGGCGCCCGGTAACCATCCGCACGTTGGATGTCGGTGCCGACAAGCCGCTCAACAAGGATGAGCAGACCGCCCTGAACCCGGCCCTGGGTCTGCGCGCGATCCGTTATTGCCTGGCCGAGCCGCAATTGTTTCTGACGCAACTGCGGGCGATCCTTCGCGCTTCCGCTTTCGGCACTGTCAAATTGCTGATCCCGATGCTGGCGCACGCCTTTGAAATCGACCAGACCCTGGCCATCATCGAGCAAGCCAAGCAGCAACTGCGCGATGAAGGCATTGCGTTCGACGAAAATATCAAGACCGGCGCCATGATCGAAATTCCGGCCGCCGCTTTGGCGCTGCCGATGTTCATCAAGCGCATGGATTTTTTGTCAATCGGCACCAACGACCTGATCCAGTACACGTTAGCAATCGATCGCGTCGATCACGAGGTGGCGCACCTGTACAACCCGCTGCACCCGGCAGTGCTGTTCCTGTTGTCGAGCGTGATCGCGATGGGCCGCAAGGCCGGGATTCCGGTCTCGGTATGCGGCGAAATGGCCGGCGACGTTAAATTCACCCGTTTGCTGCTCGGCATGGGCTTGCTGGAGTTTTCAATGCATCCGGCACAATTGCTTGCGGTCAAGCAAGAAATCCTGAACAGCGATCTCGACGACCTGACGCAACAAACCAAAAAGATCCTGCGCAGCACCGAACCCAGCGCGATTGCGGCGGCGGTGGGGCAAATGCGGGCGACGGCATAGGAGGCTGATAATTTAGTAGCGCTTGACGCCAGCGCTCGACTTGGTTATTCTTGCGTATCGCGCCGATTTGATTGGTCTTACCACGTCAGCTTGCGGGCGCGCGGCATTGCCGGATCCGTCATGGATCGGGAGTGCCAAATAAATAGGGCTAAAGCGAGCTTGAACTACAAGCCCTTGATTATCCCAACTAGCGCAAGCTTTCGGGCTTTTTTTATTGTCAATGACCTCCTGGCGCCCGAACCATGTCCCAAGGAATAGTTTCACCGCAATCGATGCATTTCGCGACGCCGCTGCAGTTGCAAAGCGGCGCGCTGCTGGCGGATTACACGCTGGTATACGAAACCTATGGCAGCCTCAATGCCGACAAATCCAATGCAGTGCTGGTTTGCCATGCGCTGAACGCCTCGCATCACGTCGCCGGCGTGTATCAGGACGATGAAAAGAATGTCGGCTGGTGGGACAATATGGTGGGGCCGGGTAAGCCGCTCGACACCGATAAATTTTTCGTCATCGGTGTCAACAATCTCGGTTCTTGTTTCGGTTCAACCGGCCCGATGCATGTCAATCCCGCCACCGGCAAGCCCTACGGCGCCGATTTCCCGGTGGTCACGGTCGAAGACTGGGTGCAGGCTCAGGCGCGGCTGGCCGATGCGCTGGACATCGTGCGCTTCGCCGCGGTCATGGGCGGTTCGCTGGGCGGCATGCAGGCGCTGGCGTGGAGCCTGATGTATCCGGACCGGCTGCGCCACTGCTTGGTGATCGCCTCGACCGCCAAGCTGTCGGCGCAGAATATTGCATTCAACGATGTCACCCGCCAGGCGATCCTGACCGATCCGGGATTTCACGGCGGTGATTATTACGCGCATGGTGTGGTGCCCAAGAACGGCTTGCGGGTAGCGCGCATGGTTGGCCACATTACGTATCTGTCGGATGACGACATGGCTGAAAAATTCGGCCGCGATCTGCGCTCCGGCGAGTACCAGTTCGGCTTTGGTATCGATTTTGAAATCGAATCGTACCTGCGTTATCAAGGCGATAAATTTTCTGAATATTTCGATGCCAATACCTATTTGCTGATTACCAAGGCGCTCGATTATTTCGATCCGGCCAAGGAGTTCGACGACGATCTGACGCGCGCTTTGAGCAAGACCCAGGCGCAGTTCCTGCTGGTGTCGTTCATGACCGATTGGCGCTTCGCGCCGGAGCGCAGCCGCGAAATCGTGCAGGCGCTGGTCAACAACAAGCGCCGCGTCAGCTATGCCGAGATTGATGCACCGCACGGCCACGACGCTTTCCTGTTGGATGATCCGCGTTATATGAGCGTGGTGCGTGAATATTACAACCGCATCTGGCAGGAGTTGGGGCTGCCGCAATCATCGACAATCAACGACCAGACCGAAGTGACAGGAGCAAGCGCATGAATTTCCAGCAATTGAGCAATTTGCGTCCCGACCTGGCCTTCATCGCGCATTGGGTACCGGCGCACTCGCAAGTGCTTGATTTAGGATGCGGCGACGGCGTCATGCTGGATTACTTGCAGTCCGACAAGCAATGTGCCGGTTACGGCGTCGAGATCGACGATGACAAGATTCCGGCGTGCGTCACGCGTGGCGTCTCGGTCATTCAACAGGATCTGGAGGCCGGCCTGACGCTGTTTGCCGACAACGCCTTTGACACCGTGCTATGCCTGTCGGCGCTGCAGATGATGAAGAATGTCGAGGGCGTCTTGCGCGATATTGCCCGCGTTGGCCGTGAGGCGATCGTGTCGTTCCCCAATTTTGCCTACTGGCCGCATAGAGTGGCGCTATTGCGCGGTCGCATGCCGGTCTCCAAGAGCCTGCCTTACGAATGGTATGACACGCCCAATCTGCGTTGCGCAACCATCAAGGATTTTGAAGAGTTGGCGAACCAGGTCGGATTGGAAGTGCTCGAATGCGTGGCGCTGCACCACGGCCAGCCGGTCTCGGTCTTGCCCAACTGGCGTGGTAGTCTTGCGGTATTCCGCTTTCGCAAAAAATAAACCGGTAATAAGTAAAAATCAAGGAGACCTGCCAAGCTGTTTCGATACAACGATAACCATGTCATCGCCACGCGGGCGGGGATGCACTTTTCTGTCACCATGGATTCCTGTCGGCGCGCGCATGAAGGTGATTTTCAAATGTCCGATTGCACAGCAACTGATGCTGTAGTCCGGCAGATACTTAACTTCCCGCTGTCGCGGGCGCACTCATGACATCAAATTCAAATCCCTGGCATCACTATCTCAACCGGCGCATGCTGATTTGCGCCTTCCTCGGCTTCACTTCCGGCTTGCCTTTGTTCATCCTGCTGAGTTTGTTGCAAGCCTGGTTAAGCAAGTCGGGTCTTGACGTCAAAGCGCTCGGGCTGTTCGCGCTGGTCATGTTCCCGTATACCTGGAAGTTCCTCTGGTCGCCACTGATGGACCGGTTCCATTTCGGCAAGCTGGGACGTCGGCGCAGCTGGATGATGCTGACCCAGGTCAGCCTGTTCGTCGCCATCGGCGGCATGGGCATGCTTGATCCGCACACGCAAGTGGCAGGGATCGCTTTCGTCGCTTCAGTGGTGGCGTTCCTGTCGGCCAGCCAGGATATTGTGATCGACGCCTATCGCCGCGAAATCCTGCCGGATAGTGAGCAGGGCCTGGGCGCGGCGATCAACGTCAATGCTTACAAGGTGGCCGGCATGGTGCCGGGAGCGCTGTCGCTGTTCCTCGCCGATCATATGAGTTGGCAGGCGGTGTTCTGGATTACTGCCGCGTTCATGTTGCCCGGTCTGATCTGCACCTTACTGATTAAGGAGCCGGACGTGTACGGTTCGCCGCCGAAGAATATCCGCGAGGCGGTAGTCTTGCCGTTCCAGGAATTCATCGCCCGAGACGGCTGGCGCGGCGCGCTGTGGGTACTTGGATTCATTTTCCTGTACAAGCTCGGCGACAGCATGGCCACCGCCCTTGCTACCAGATTTTATATTGATCTGGGTTTTTCGCTGACGCAAATCGGCGTGATTTCCAAGACGACCAGCCTCTGGGCCAGTCTGATCGGTGGTTTGATCGGCGGCATATGGATGGTCAGGATCGGCATCAATCGGGCGTTGTGGATTTTCGGTGTGGTGCAAGCGGTGACGATTCTCGGCTTTGCTTGGCTGGCGCAGATCGGGCCAGATCCTTTCGTTTTGGCGCTCGTGATTGGCGGCGAGGCGTTTGGCGTTGGCCTCGGTACGGCCGCTTTTGTTGCCTATATCGCCCGCACTACCGATCCGCGTTACACTGCTACGCAGTACGCATTGTTTACCAGTCTTGCCGCGGTGCCGCGCACCTTTGTCAACTCATCGGTAGGTTACATCGTTACTCAAACAGGCTGGTTTCATTTTTTTATTTTATGCTTTGTGCTGGCGTTGCCGGGCATGTTGATTCTGTTTAAGGTCGCACCGTGGAATCAGAAATGATATGCAGAGAAAATGCGTCACATTTAAACTGTTTGTGTGTTCACAGAGAAATCCCTGTTACAAGCAGGAAAAAGATATAGAATCAGATCGTGTCGGCGTCTTCCGGATCCTGCGAAAGCTGCGGGGTTTCATCTCGGAACTGCGCGCTTCGGAAGTAGTCAAATTTGGTAGAAAGATTCGTTCAGTTTGTTTTCGCAACATCGTTGATGCGGGGGGGTGATATGGATATCTAAAGCAGCTTTGCGAGCCGGTTCGACAAAACCAGAGAAGAAGGATTTTCACTAGAAGAGTATCTGTCGCTTTGTAAGAACGATCCAAGCTGTTATGCGACAGCTGGGGAGTGCATGCTGATGGCGATAGGCGAACCGCAACAGGTCGACACGCGCCATGATCCATCGTTGTCGCGCATCTTTGCCAACAAGGCCCTCAAGGTCTATCCGGCATTCAAGGAATTCTACGGTGCCGAAGAGGTGATCGAGCAGGTGGTGGCTTATTTCCGCCATGCTGCGCAAGGCCTGGAAGAGCGCAAACAAATTCTCTATTTGCTGGGCCCGGTCGGCGGCGGTAAATCGTCGATCGCCGAGCGCCTCAAGCAGTTGATGGAGCACGTGCCGTTTTATTCGCTGAAAGGATCGCCGGTCAATGAGTCGCCGCTCGGCCTGTTCGATTACGAAGAAGATGGCGCTATCCTGGAAGAACAGTATGGCATTCCACGCCGTTACCTGAAGTCAATCCTGAGCCCCTGGGCTGTCAAGCGCCTGCACGAATTCAACGGCGATATCCGCAAGTTCCGCGTGGTGAAACGTTATCCGTCGATCTTGCGGCAGATTGCGATTTCCAAGACCGAACCGGGCGACGAAAACAACCAGGACATCTCAACCCTGGTCGGCAAGGTCGATATCCGCAAGCTGGAGCAATATTCGCAAGACGATGCCGACGCCTACAGCTATTCCGGCGGGTTGTGCCTGTCGAACCAGGGCTTGCTGGAATTCGTTGAAATGTTCAAGGCGCCGATCAAGGTATTGCATCCTTTGCTGACCGCGACGCAGGAAGGCAATTTCAAGGGCACAGAAGGTTTTGGCGCGATTCCTTTCGACGGCATCATCCTGGCGCACTCGAACGAATCGGAGTGGAAAGCCTTCCGCAACAACAAAAATAACGAGGCGCTGCTCGACCGCATCTATATCGTCAAGGTCCCTTATTGCCTGTGGGTTTCCGAGGAAATCAAGATTTATGAAAAGCTGATCCGCACATCGTCGCTGGGCAAGGCGGTCTGCGCGCCGGGTACGCTGAAGATGATGGCGCAGTTCTCGATTCTGACGCGTCTTGGCGAACCGGAAAATTCGAGTATCTTCTCGAAGATGCAGGTCTATGACGGCGAGAATCTGAAAGATAGCGATCCGAAAGCCAAGTCGTTCCAGGAATATCGTGACTATGCCGGCGTTGATGAAGGCATGACCGGCGTATCGACGCGTTTCGCGTTCAAGATATTGTCGCGCGTGTTCAACTTCGATTCGACCGAAGTCGCGGCCAGTCCGGTGCATCTGATGTATGTGCTGGAGCAGCAGATCGAACGCGAGCAATTCCCGCAAGAGGTAGAGCAGAAGTACCTTTCCTACGTCAAGGATACGCTGGCGACGCGTTATGCCGAATTCATCGGTAAGGAAATCCAGACCGCTTATCTGGAGTCGTATTCCGAATATGGTCAGAATGTTTTCGACCGCTATGTGACCTATGCAGACTTCTGGATTCAGGATCAGGAATTCCGCGATCACGACACCGGTGAGAGTTTTGACCGTGCGGCACTGAATGCCGAGTTGGAAAAGATCGAGAAACCCGCCGGCATTAGTAACCCGAAGGATTTTCGTAACGAAATTGTCAACTTTGTATTGCGCGCGGGTCTCGAATGCCGGCAAGAATCCGTTGTGGACCAGTTACGAGAAATTGCGTGTGGTGATCGAAAAGAAAATGTTCTCGAATACCGAGGACTTGCTTCCCGTTATCTCATTCAATGCCAAGGGTTCCAACGAAGAATTACGCAAGCACGAAGATTTTGTCAATCGCATGGTCAGCAAAGGTTATACGCCAAAACAGGTGCGCTTGCTGTGCGAATGGTATCTGCGTGTGCGCAAATCGTCATAAGGTGAATCGCCGGTAAGCGGCATAAAGTTAAGTTCCTGTTACCGGCAGCTCACCAGATGCATTCCGACCAGGAGAGCCGACCGTGTTGCATCAGATAATCGACCGTAGACTTTCTGGCAAGAACAAGAGTATTGCCAATCGGGAGCGCTTCTTAAGGCGCTTCCGGGCCGCCATCCATCGTTCGGTGACCGAAGCGGTGCGTGACCGTGGCATCATCAAGGAAATCGAGAACGCCAAGAGCATCAGCATTCCGCGCAAGGGCATCGGTGAGCCGGTATTTGGCCACGGGCCGGGCGGCAAGCGCGAAATGGTTCATCCCGGCAATCAGGATTATCTGCAAGGTGATCGCATTGCTCGCCCTCAGGGCGGCAGCGGTGGCGGCGGCAGTTCAGCTAGCGATCAGGGCGAAGGCGAGGATGATTTCGTATTTCAGTTGTCGCGCGAAGAATTCATGCAGTACTTCTTTGAAGACCTGGAGTTGCCGCGCCTGATCAAAACCAACCTGATCGCAGTGCCTAGCTGGAAGAACATGCGCGCCGGTTACTCAACCGATGGCACCCCCAACAATATCGATATCGTACGTTCGCTGCGCAGTTCGCTGGGGCGGCGCATTGCATTAGGTTCACCGCTGGTGGTCAAGCTGCGCGAGCTGGAGAAGCTGATGGAGACGCTCAAGGCCGATCCGCAAGACCGGTGCGATGAGATCAAGCGGCTCGAAGACGATATCCATCACCTGAAGGGGCGCATCTGGCGCATCCCGTTTATCGATCCTTTCGATCTGCGCTACGTCAACCGGGTCAAGGTGCCGCAACCCTCTAGCCGCGCCGTGATGTTTTGCGTGATGGATGTGTCGGGCTCGATGGATGAGCAGCGCAAGGATCTGTCGAAGCGCTTCTTCATTCTGCTGTATTTGTTCCTGACCCGTAATTACGAACATATCGAAGTGGTTTTTATCCGTCACCACACGCGTGCCGACGAGGTCGATGAAGATACCTTTTTTCATTCGCAGGAAAGCGGTGGCACGGTAGTGTCGAGCGCACTGGAGCTGATGAAGCAGATCATCGATGCCCGCTATCCGCCCGGACACTGGAATATTTATGGCGCCCAGGCGTCGGACGGCGATAACTGGAATGACGATTCACCTAAGTGCCGGCAACTGCTGGAACAGGAAATCCTGCCGCGTTCGCGCTATTTTGCGTATATCCAGGTGACCGTCGAAGAACAGAATCTATGGACCGAATATCAGCAGATCGCTGCGGTCAATCCGCAGTTTGCAATGAAGAAGGTGCAGACTGCCAGCGAAATCTATCCGGTCTTCCGCGAATTATTCGAGAAGTAGGTGCAGACATGAACGACCGTCTGATCAATCAAAAGCTGCCTTGTCCGTCTGATTGGAGTTTCGATCTGATCGAACAGTACAACGATGAAATTGCCCGTGTCGCGGCGCGTTACAAACTGGATATCTATCCGATTCAGCTGGAGATCATTAGCGCCGAACAGATGATGGACGCCTATGCTTCGGCGGGCATGCCGGTGAATTACCGGCACTGGTCTTTCGGCAAGCATTTCCTGATGACAGAGCGCGACTACAAGCGCGGCCAGATGGGCCTGGCCTACGAAATCGTCATCAATTCGAATCCCTGCATCGCCTATCTGATGGAAGAAAATACGATGACCATGCAGGCGCTGGTGATCGCGCATGCGGCGTATGGACATAACTCTTTTTTCAAGGGTAACTATCTGTTCCAGTTGTGGACCGATGCCCACGCCATCATCGACTATCTGGTGTATGCCAAGAGTTATATTGCCGAGTGCGAAGAGCGCTACGGCTTTGCCAAAGTTGAGGAGCTGCTGGATTCCTGTCACGCATTGATGCACTATGGCGTCGATCGCTACAAGCGGCCGCAAAAATTGTCGCTGGAAAAAGAGCGTGCGCAGCGCCGCGAGCGCGCCGAGTACATGCAGTCGCAAGTCAATGAATTATGGCGCACCTTGCCGGAAAAGAAGGCCGAAGCAGCAGAGAAGGTAGAAGGCCGTTTCCCGCCTGAGCCGCAAGAAAACCTGTTGTATTTTGCCGAGAAAAATTCGCCTTTGCTGGAGTCCTGGGAACGCGAGGTGATTCGTATCGTGCGCAAGATTGCACAGTATTTCTACCCGCAGCGCCAGACTCAGGTCATGAACGAAGGCTGGGCGACATTCTGGCACTACACGATACTGAATACGTTATACGATGAAGGCCGTCTGACCGATGGCTTCATGATGGAGTTCCTCCATTCGCATAGCAATGTGGTGTATCAGCCGCCGGTAACCAAGTCGTACTACAGTGGCATCAATCCTTACGCGCTCGGGTTCGCAATGATGAGCGATATCCGCCGCATATGTGAAAATCCGACCGATGAAGACCGTGAATGGTTTCCCGAACTGGTTAATACGCCTTGGCTCGACACCTTGCATTACGCGATGCGCAACTTCAAGGATGAAAGTTTTGTCGCGCAATATCTGTCGCCCAAACTGATCCGCGACATGCGGCTGTTTGCAGTGCTCGACGATGACACCCGCAGCGAGCTGGAAGTCTCAGCGATCCATAATGGTTCCGGCTACCAATACGTGCGGCAGGCGCTGTCGCGTCAATACGATCTCAATCATCGCGAACCGAATATCCAGGTCTGGTCGGTCAACACCCGCGGCGACCGCAGCCTGACCTTGCGGCATTTCCGCAGCGACGGCCGGCCGCTTGCCGATGGCACCGATGAAATGCTGCGGCACATGGCGCGCCTGTGGCAGTTCAATGTGTATCTGGAGAGCGCCGACGACAGCGGCAATATTTTGCAGCGCTATGAATGCGTCAGCGAAAACAAATATGTGTTGCGGCCTTAGTGCTTGGTTGACAATAGATAAACACGATAAAGTAGGCGTTAATTTTAAAAATATACATCCAGAGCGTCTGGACATTTGTTCGCTTGGTATGGTTAAAGCGGATATTGCACAAAGTCTTGCCAGAAACACATACTGATTTTTGGCGAATTATTCAAAGTACGTCGCTTGATGCCGCGTTGACAGAGTGGTGCAAAATAGTTGGTAGTCATTCCGGTGATACTCATTGGACTAAGTGACTTCCGCTTGAGAGCCATGGGGACTTCCGCAAAGGGCTGTGCAATGCAGTTTGGCATGCGGCAACGGTTAATGTCAGGCAGGCGATCAAGCCTGCTATGAGCCGGAGGGTGTGCTGGATTTTGTGTAAACGGAATTTCGTTTAATTCGGCTTCATCCGTTCTTCAAACTGGATAGTGAAGCGGTTAAGTGCTCCCTTCCAGTCCCGCAATGGCATCGTCCACTTCTT
>NZ_JBIIVN010000111.1:0-8870 GCF_044339385.1 Collimonas sp.
CGCCAGCTTGACCAACTCAGGATCGGGCTTGGCCCGTTTGGTGCGTTTTACGTAGGTCATTTTTTCCTCTATGGTGGCAGTGTGCTGCCAAATGACCGTTTACACAAAACTAATTACACCCTCAATGCACACGGATTTCCAGATCGTCAAAATTGGTCATTAACGCCACCATTTCTTTGGCACCTTTGACGCATAACTCCGCATGCTGATTAAAGAGCTCAAAGAATTTGCCCTCGGTAGGCATCAATCGTCCAAACATGTTTATTCTTTCTTCTGGGGTTAAGCTTAATTTTTCAACAAACATCTTAACTTAAAGCGAACAAATTTCGCGACACTGAAAGATATCGAGGTCACTCCTTTATCGCTAAACAAGATTTGTGAATCTCTACGTTGCCGGCATGGACTAAAAACAACGAAAATCAATCTCCGCCGTATGGCGCATCCAAATTACCAACGTAATTGTCGAATTTTGTGTATTGGCCGAGGAAACTCAATCGGACACTGCCGATCGGGCCGTTACGCTGCTTACCGATAATGATTTCGGCAGTGCCCTTTTCCTGCGAATCGGGGTTGTACACCTCGTCGCGGTAGATGAAGAGGATAACGTCGGCATCCTGCTCAATAGCGCCGGATTCGCGCAAGTCGGACATGACCGGACGTTTGTTGGGGCGCTGTTCGAGTGAGCGATTGAGCTGAGATAATGCAATCACCGGGCATTGCAATTCTTTCGCCAGGCCCTTCAGATTTCGCGAGATTTCCGAAATTTCGGTAGCACGGTTCTCACCGGCACTGTTCGCCGACATCAGTTGCAAGTAATCGATGATGATCAGGCCCAGTGTGCCGCATTGGCGCGACAGCCGACGTGCGCGTGCGCGCAATTCGATCGAACTCAGCGCCGGCGTTTCATCAATAAACAACTGCGCATCGTTCATCTTCTGGATCGCATGCGTCAAGCGTGGCCAGTCTTCGTCATTCAGACGACCGGTACGCAAGCGATGCTGATCAAGTTTGCCGACCGATCCCAGCATACGCATGGCAAGCTGGGCCCCGCCCATTTCCATAGAAAAAATTGCCACCGGCAAGCCGCTGTCGAGTGCGACGTTCTCGCCGATATTCACAGAGAACGCGGTCTTACCCATGGATGGCCGCCCCGCCACGATCACCAGATCGCCCTTTTGCAGGCCAGAGGTCATCTTGTCGAGATCGATAAAACCGGTCGACACGCCGGTAATGTCGCTCTGGGTATCGCGATTATAGAGTTCGTCGATACGCTCCACCACCTGTGTCAGCAGCGGTTGAATCTCCTGGAAACCCCGGGCCCCACGCGCGCCTTCTTCGGCAATCGCAAAAATCTTGGATTCCGCCTCGTCGAGCATCTGCTTAACTTCCTTGCCCTGCGGGCTGAACGCCTGGCCGGATATTTCATCGGCCACAGTGATCAGCTTGCGCAACACACCACGGTCGCGCACGATTTCGGCGTAACGACGGATGTTAGCAGCGGAAGGCGTATTTTGTGCGAGTGCGTTGAGGTAAGTCAGCCCGCCTACCTCTTCAGCCTTGCCAGTGACGCTGAGCGACTCAAAGACGGTGATAACGTCGGCCGGCTTGGAGCTGTTGATCAGCTTGACCATGTGCTGAAAGATAATCCGATGGTCATAACGATAGAAATCGTCGGCATTTACAAAGTCGGCGATTTTGTCCCAGGCCGCGTTATCGAGTAACAATCCGCCTAAAACGGACTGCTCGGCTTCGATTGAATGGGGTGGTACGCGGAGGGAGTCAAGCTGGGGATCTGAAGGTGCTTTAGAAGGTGCTTTCATGGCGCGAATTATACCTGCTTCACCCACTCCACTCAAAATAATGGACGTAAAAAAGCCGGGAAAACCCGGCTTTTTTACTGCAATAACTATTTACCAACAACGTATTAAACGTGTTCGCCGATCACTGCCAGAGTGATGTCCACAACAACATCGGTGTGCAATGCAACTGCAACCGCGTGTTCGCCAGTAGTTTTCAGTGGGCCGTTCGGCAGGCGAACTTGGGCTTTTTCAACAGCAAAACCTTGCTTGGTCAACGCTTCAGCGATATCGAAGTTGGTGACGGAACCGAACAAACGGCCATCCACACCCGACTTTTGCGAAATCTGCACGGTCAAACCGTTCAGCTTTTCGCCTTGAGCCTGAGCAGCGGCCAATTTTTCAGTAGCAGCTTTTTCCAGATCGGCGCGCTTCGCTTCGAACTCAGCGATAGCACTAGTTGTAGCACGACGTGCCATACGTTGTGGAATCAGGAAGTTACGTGCATAACCGTCCTTGACGCGAACAACTTCACCCAGATTGCCGAGATTAACGACTTTTTCCAACAGAATGACTTGCATGTTTTTCTCCTATTTCAAGTCGTCAATTAAGCGTTGTGCAGATCGGTGTATGGCAACAACGCCAGGAAACGCGCGCGCTTGATCGCGGTATCCACTTGACGCTGATAAATTGCCTTGGTGCCGGTCAGACGTGCTGGCATGATCTTGCCGTTTTCCTGAACAAAATCCTTGAGCGTGTCGACATCTTTGTAATCAACGCTGGCAACATGCGCAGCGGTGAAACGGCAGAATTTCTTGCGCTTGAACAGCGGGTTTTGTTGTTGACGCTTGTTTTTCAGTTTGCTTTTATCGAACTTTTTACCGAATGCCATTTTTGGCTCCTGTATCTAAATAATTAATCTGCAATTCCAGCAGCGCTTCCTGAGGAAACATCCGCTTCGACAGCAGCGAAATCAGTGATGTGAAATACCAGGCCTCTACCATTGCGATTCTTGCGTGCCATGAATCCAGTGAACCAGAAGGCAGCTCCCAAGGCCGCTGCGCTAAACCGTCCTGAAATCTCGCCGACGGCTAGCGCGGCAAGTTCAAATTCGATCAACCGCTTGATGCCTGCTTCAATCGGCTCTGAACGGTGCTGCAAAATCGCAGACACGATCGGAATACCTGCCGGCGTATAGCGTATGACTTCACGCTCGGCTATTACGGCGACCAGTTGAAACACGTTGTTGGGCTGACTCACTCCTGCTGAACTCTATGAATATGCAATGAATACCGGTAGACACCAGATATTAGGCTGCTGGCGCTTCAGTACGATGCCTCTTGACTGCATCTTCCTTCTGCACGGCCTTCATCATTGGCGAAGGACCGGTTTCAGCCTTCTTCAATTTAACGGTCAGATGACGCAACACTGCATCATTGAACTTGAAGCCGGTTTCGATTTCAGCCAGAGTTTCGCTGTCGCACTCGATGTTCAGGCAGACGTAATGTGCTTTTGCCAGTTTCTGGATCAGGTATGCCAGTTGGCGGCGACCCCAGTCTTCCACGCGATGCACAGTGCCGCCACGGGTTGTGACGATACCTTTGTAGCGCTCGATCATTGCAGGCACTTGCTCGCTTTGATCTGGATGGACGATAAATACGATTTCATAATGACGCATGTAAGCTCCTTTTGGACGGATTGAAAAATCGCCCACCTCGGCGTCAAGACGAGTGTGGGAAGAGGAAAACCGGCAATAGTACCAGCATCCGCAACAAAACTCAAGGCTTTCAAGCCGCCACGCCAAATCCCCGACCTGGGCTATGACTTATTTATGGCTTATCAGCATCAAATTGTCTTGCATTCACACAAATACTGTACAAAAATACAGGCTGTTATTATGCGCAGCACTGAACTAGCCGGGCTTTGCGCATTTTTTGATCTGCTCAGGTAAAAATTGACGTACAAAATCAGGCAAAAAATATGCACCGCAACTCGCCACGATGCGCTGAGCACCGATGCCGCCACTACCTTCCGCACCCCAAAAATATATGATCAAATTAACCGCACGCCAGCAACAAATTCTTGATCTGATCAAGAGCGCCATCGAAAACACCGGCTTCCCGCCGACACGCGCCGAAATCGCCAGCGAACTCGGCTTTCGTTCCGCCAATGCGGCAGAAGAACATCTGCAAGCGCTGGCGCGCAAAGGCGCAATCGAAATATCGCCCGGCACCTCGCGCGGGATCCGCCTGACAGAAACGCATCAGCCCGGCAACCGCAACCAAGGCGCGCAACTGGCGTTACCACATCCGGCCCTGATGCAGCTGAGCCTGCCGCTGGTAGGCCGAGTCGCCGCAGGCTCGCCGATACTCGCGCAGGAGCATATCCAGGCCAGCTATAACGTTGATCCGGCCCTGTTTAGCGCCAAACCCGACTATCTTCTGAAAGTGCGCGGCATGTCGATGCGCGATGCCGGCATCCTGGACGGCGATCTGCTTGCAGTCAAAAAAACCGACAACGCCCGCAACGGCCAGATAGTGGTTGCCCGCCTCGGCGACGACGTCACCGTCAAACGCTACCAGAAGAACGGTTCAATCATTCAACTGTTGCCAGAGAATCCTGACTTTGAACCAATCATTGTTACATCAAAACAGGAAGATTTTGCATTGGAAGGCCTTGCAGTAGGCTTATTGCGCAGTTGGAACTGAGCAGATCAAACTACGCAGTTCGCCCCTTCATCACCATGCATCCATTTCAATAAATCATTACGCCCGGGGCACGGATCTGCGGAACACCTCCGTGCCTACTCCACCCAACATCCGAACTTGGCCACCGAGCAAATTTGCTCAGGACCGGTCCAGACGCCGCCGCTTGGTCAAAATCTGACTGGCAATACCACGCAAGATATTTACCTCTTCCGTTTCCAACTGCGCCCGAGAGAACAGCCGCTTAAGGCGGGGCATCAGCTTTTTCGGGCTGGCAGGATCGAGAAATTCAATCTCGATCAATGCCTTTTCCAAATGAGAGAACATGCCATCGATATCGGATAAGCTAGCAGCATTACCATGAAACCCAATCTCGCTAGGCGCCGGCAACGGCATGTCTGCGATGGCAGCAACCCGGCACTCATAAGCCAGCACTTGCACTGCCTGCGCCAGATTCAATGACGAGTACTCGGGGTTTGCCGGAATATTCAGTAGCACACTGCATTTTTCGACGACCTCATTTGGCAGGCCGTAGCGCTCGCTACCAAACAGCACAGCCGCGTTGAGGCTGACATCCCCAGCCAACTGTTCGGCCAAAGGACGGGGTGCAGCCAAAGGCGGCGAGAATTCGCGCAGACGGGCACTAAGCGCAGCGGCAAAATTGCAACCATCCAACGCCTGCTCGACACTCTCGACAATCCTCGCCGAGGCCAGAATGTCCTGCGCGCCACTGGCAAAAGCAATTGCCTCCTCCCGTTGCAAGACATCGGGGAAACGCGGATTTACCAGAATCAACTCAGAAAACCCCATGGTTTTGATAGCACGCGCAGCAGCACCCACATTGCCGGGACTGCTGGTTTCGACCAGCACGAAGCGCAGTCGTTTGAAAAGAGACGTATTGGTTTTTGCCAGGTTCATTTAAAATAGCCCTATTACGCGGATTTGAGTTACTAAAAGCTGCCTATTCGGCCACTTGGTTACTAACATGTCCTTCGTGGACATCCGCATCGTTCATTATTATTTATCATATAGGTGGTCCTGTTCCCGGTAGGCTACAGTGCCGCCATTTTAACGGAACCCTATCCAGATTATGCATCCTATGCTCAATACGGCCATCAAGGCCGCCCGTCGCGGTGCCGCAGTTATTTCGCGCGCCTCTTTCGATCTCGATTTGCTGAAGGTGACAAAAAAACAGCATAACGACTTTGTCACTGAAGTCGATCAGGCTGCCGAAGCGGCGATCATCGACGTATTGAAGAATGCTTATCCAGATCATGCCATTCTGGCTGAAGAATCGGGCGCTTCGGCCAATCTGCATGATGACAATGAAAACGTCTGGATCATCGATCCGCTCGACGGCGCCACCAATTTCATCCATGGCTTCCCGCAATATTGCGTGTCTATCGCTCTGCAACATCGCGGCCAGATCACCCAAGCCGTGATCTACGACCCTACCCGCAATGATCTATTCACCGCTACCAAGGGTTCCGGCGCCCACCTCAACGAAAAACGGATTCGCGTCGGCAAACGCGACAAAATCGCAGATGCATTGATCGGTACCGGCTTCCCTTTCCGCGAAACTGAAGGTCCGGCGATGGATGAGTACATGAAGATGTTCCGTATCATGACGCAAAGCTGCGCCGGTCTGCGCCGCCCAGGCGCTGCGGCGCTTGACCTGGCTTATGTGGCGGCAGGACGTCTGGACGGCTTCTTTGAAAAAGGCCTGAAGCCTTGGGATATCGCCGCTGGCTCACTGCTAATTGCCGAATCCGGCGGAATCATCGGCGACTTCTCCGGTGATTCGGATTACCTCTACAAGGGCGACGTCCTGGCCGGCAGCCCGAAGGTATTCGCACAAATGGTTGGCTTACTGTCGCCATTCGCCAAGAAATAAAATACTCACATCGCCAAGATAACGGGGGGGCAAAACCGCCTCCCCGTCACGCAATGCCGTTCAGCTACCACCGAATGGCATTTATTTGTAAAAATTGGCAAGGCGGCCGGGCTTGCATACGCCGGAACGCCGATCGATCATAGCGTTTCCTATCAAGACATCGGAATTACTTGCCTGCAGAGCGTCGTTGTTATACTCTGCGGCGACACAGCACATTCTCCAGTCAAATACTGCTGTCAAGGAAGTTGCCAGGCTTGAGGTATAAAGCCCAAACAGTCTCCTCGGAGCTCAAAAGCTCCATCCCCTCTAATCCGTTTGCCTGCGACTGGCGCCTTATCAAAGGCGACAGGCCGATATTATTCTATTGAGTTGTCATGTCTTTTTCTGAACTCGACTTGTCCGAAGCCATCGTTCGTGCCGTAACCGAACACGGCTACACCACCCCTACTCCAATCCAGACGCAGGCGATTCCAGCCGTGCTCGCAGGCGGCGACCTGCTTGCTGGCGCTCAAACCGGCACCGGCAAAACTGCCGGCTTTACCTTACCGGTATTGCATCGCCTGTCGACTTCGGCCACCAATCCGGTCGGCAGTCAGCGCCCGATCCGCGCACTGGTATTGACGCCAACCCGTGAATTAGCGGCCCAAGTGGAAGAAAGCGTTCGCCTATACGGCAAATACCTGAAACTGACCTCGGCGGTGATTTTCGGCGGCGTAGGTATCAATCCGCAAATCAAGTTACTGAAGCATGGCGTCGATATTCTGGTTTGCACACCGGGCCGACTGCTGGATCACATGCAGCAAGGCACAGTTAACCTGAACCACGTTGAGATCCTGATCCTGGACGAGGCTGATCGCATGCTCGACATGGGCTTCATCCGCGACATCAAGAAAATCCTTGCGGTACTACCCAAAAAACGCCAGAACCTGCTGTTCTCGGCAACCTTTTCGGATGAGATCAAGCTGCTCGCCGACAATCTGCTGAACTCTCCGGCCATGATCGAAGTTGCGCGCCGTAACTCGACTGTCGAAGTGATCCAGCAAAAGATCCATCCGGTCGATCGCGACCGCAAGCACCCCCTGCTGGCGCATTTGATCAAGACCCATCAATGGTCGCAAGTGCTGGTATTCACGCGCACCAAGCATGGCGCCAACAAATTAGTCGAACAGCTAGAAAAAGACGGCATCAGCGGCATGGCAATCCATGGCAACAAGAGCCAGTCGGCACGTACTCGCGCACTATCCGAGTTCAAGGACGACAGCCTGCAAGTATTGGTAGCGACCGATATCGCGGCACGCGGTATTGATATCGACCAGTTACCCCATGTAGTCAACTACGATCTGCCGAACGTGCCGGAAGACTACGTTCACCGCATTGGCCGCACTGGTCGCGCCGGCGCAACCGGCGAAGCGGTTTCTTTGGTTTGCGTGGATGAACATCAAATGCTGAAAGATATCGAGAAGCTGATCAAACGTGAATTGCCGAAGGAAGTCATCGCCGGCTTTGAACCCGACCCTAACGCTCGCGCCCAACCGATCCAGTTGCGGAGCGGCGGAGGCGGAGGCGGTGGCGGTGGCAATCGCGGTGGCGGCGGTGGACGCGGCCGTCCGCAAGGTGGCGGGGCATCAGCACCAGGCGGCGCCAGGCCGAACCAGGGTCCATCACGTGGCCAGGGCGGCGGTAATGGCACGCAGGCACGCCCTGCGGCACCGCGGCGCTCCGGCGGACGAGGTCGTTAAACGTCCGGCGTATCAAGCAGGATTAAATCTGTCGGCAGTGCTTGTCAAGCCTACGCTGCCGACAGAAATCTGCCAACGAATGCCGCCAGGACTTCTTCCATACTGATTGAAAGCGCTCCGGGCAGACTGCCCAATCAGCACAAAGGGCAAATTTTTCATGGCCCGGCAATACAAAAACGCATCGACTTCCGACAACGCCATCGATACCGGATTCGAGACAGTCACACGCAACTCACGCAACTCACGCAACTCACGCAACTCACGCAACTCACGCCACACACCCAGCGCACCTCAGTTCAGACAATCCGTCAAACCTTCATATATGGTTTTAGACGTGCCTGGTAATCGGGCATCAATCGGATTATTGCCCGACAGTGCGCTATAGAAGGATGCCAGCGGGGTATTTGGCGCCAGCGGAGTACGGCACGCCCAAGTGCGCGCATCAACCACGACTTCACCTTTTTCCTCATTGACTTCCGCATTGCCTGCCGCGAATATCCAGACGCACTGCCCCATCATGCTGTCAGACTGCCGTACCGAGCAGCGATAACGCAGCGCCTGCAAGTTACTGAACTCGCCTTCGCAGAAGGTATCTCCACAGACACTACTTAGTCGCCCCTGAACAACCCCATCCCCCCAATGTTGGCGGGGCCCGATGCCTCAAAAGCGGTTGCGGAATTTGCAAGAACATGGAATATTTCTATTCAATTTCTTGCAAATATTGTCGAGGTGTCTG
>NZ_JBIIVN010000112.1:0-8823 GCF_044339385.1 Collimonas sp.
GGGAGCAGAGTCGCAAGGGAGGTAAAGCCGAAGCACCTGATGAACCATTCTGATTCAATCTACGAAGGGAGGTGCTATGGGCTACGCCCGTAGCACCTCCCTTGTTCTTTAACGAGATCGCTAAAAAGGAGTGCTTCAACACCAATTGTTTGATAGACTTATCCACAGCTACTAACTCAAAACGCAGCGACCAGCCCTGGGTCACATTTCGATCAGCAGGCTGGGTCAAGATTCAATCAGCGCCAACAGCGGTGACACAGGTAGTCATCTTGACCACCGGAGGCAATACCTATGCTGTGCCGTCGGCGTTGGTGGAGCAGGTGCAACAGTTCAAGTCGGCTGCTTTGGCCGCTGCTTACAACGACGGCATGCTGATGTGGCAAGGGCACCGGGTGCCGCTGCAATATCTTTCTGCATTGCTCGGCGATGCCGATACCGTGCCGGTGGCGCAGCAGTATTCGCCGGTGATTATTTTGCGCGCCGGCAATGATCGCGTCGCGATCCATGTTGATGAAATCATCGGCAACCGAGAAGTCGTGGTCAAGAACATCGGGCCGCAGTTGTCGCGGATGATCGGGATTGCCGGCGCGACCGTGCTAGGTTCCGGCGATATTGTACTGATCCTCAATCCGGCGCCCCTGGCGCAGCGTTTCGCGCACGAACGGGCTCCGCGGCGCTCGCATCTGGCGACGCATGAAACCATCGGCGCGGTGGCCGAAATGACTGCCGGCGCCGATCTCAAGTCGCCGCCCGCCGCGGCTGCTGTGGTGCAAGGCTTGCGCAGCCAGAACGTGGTGATGGTGGTGGACGATTCTCTGACCGTGCGCCGCGTTACCCAACGCTTGCTGTCGCGTGAGGGATACCAGGCGGCGCTGGCCAAAGACGGTGTCGATGCACTGGAGCAGTTGCAAGCGATGACGCCCGACGTGATGCTGGTCGATATCGAGATGCCGCGCATGGACGGTTTCGACCTGACCCGCAATGTTCGCAACGATGAACGGACCCGTCATATCCCGATCATCATGATTACCTCGCGCACTGCGTCGAAGCATCGCAGCTATGCGATGGAGCTGGGGGGTCAATGAATACCTCGGCAAGCCTTACCAAGAGGATCAGCTCATGAGCAGTATCAAGTCATTCATCAATACCGCAGCCAAAACAGCGCACTAGCATGTTGTGCGCCGCGTGCGGAGGAGTGGTGTTCCCGCACGCGGCGTACAACATTTTCCTTATTCTTTCTCCTTATTCTTTCGTTTCTTGCGTTACTTTTTTGACTACCGCGTAGCGCTGCAAGGTCAGCTTGCGTGCTTCATCGTGTTGCACCAGCGGCAACGGATAGTTTTTCCCCAGTGTTATTCCCGCCTTGTCTAACTGATCTGCCGGCGCCAGCCAAGGCGCGTGAATATGCTTGTTGCTCAGGCCTGCCAATTGCAGCAGGTAACGGCGGATAAATTTGCCGTCTGCATCGAATTTTTCGGATTGCGTGATCGGGTTGAAGATACGGAAATACGGTTGTGCATCGCATCCTGACGATGCTGCCCATTGCCAGCCGCCATTGTTTGCCGCCAGGTCGAAGTCATTCAATTTAATCGCAAAATACTGTTCTCCCCAACGCCAGTCGATGCCCAGGTCCTTCATCAGAAATGAAGCCACCACCATGCGCAGGCGGTTGTGCATATAGCCGCTTTGATTGAGTTGCAGCATTGCCGCGTCAACCAAGGGATAGCCGGTCCGGCCGTCGCACCAGGCCTGGAATACCGCGTCTGCATGCGCGCCGGATTGCCACTGGATCGCATCGTAATCCGGCTTGAATGCGCGCTGCGCGACATGCGGATGATGGTGCAGGATCATGAAATAGAAATCGCGCCAGGTAAGCTCCGACAGCCACACCGCGGCGCCGCTGGCGGCAGAGCCCTGGTGCAGCGTTTGATATGCCATGCGTGCCAGCGTGCGAATTGAGATCGTGCCAAAACGGAGGTGTACCGAGAGATAAGACGGGCCTTTGAGCGCCGGAAAGTCACGAGCCAGGCCGTATTGACCGATGCGCGGCATGAAGTCTGCCAGCAGCGCCGCGGCGCCTGACATGCCCGGTTTGATCTTTAAATCGAGCAAATTGGTTTTTTTAAAACCGAGTTCAGCCAGGCTTGGGATAACGTCTGCCCGTGGTACCTGCGTTGCCTGTGGTGCCGGTGCCAGGTGTTGTGCATATTTCTCAATCGGATAGGGCTTCAGGAAGAAGGCGCCGTCGGCCGCCGCCAGCTTTTTCATCCAGGCATTCTTGTAGGGGGTAAACACCGAGAACGGTTGATTCGCCAGCGTCAGGATTTCATTGCATTCAAAGATGACATGATCCTTGAAGCTGTGCCACTGGCGGCCTTCTGCCGCCAGGCTCTTGGCAACCTCGGCATCGCGCTGCCTGGCCTGCGGCTCGTAATCGTGATTGCTGAACACCGCATCGACGCCGAGTTGCGCTGCCAGTGTCGGAATTTCATCGCGCGCGGCACCATGGCGCACTATCAATCCGCCACCAAGTTGGCGCAACTCCTGATCCAGTTCGAGAATGCTGGCGTGAATGAATTCGACGCGGCGATCAGCGCTAAAGCCGCCATCCAGCAGTGGCTGGAGGATGTCGGTATCGAACACGAACACGCAAAATACCTGTTTGCTTGTTTTTAACGCATGGTGCAAGGCGGCATGATCGGATACGCGCAGATCACGACGAAACCAGAGCAGAGATTTTTCAAATTGTGGCATGAAGACGACGATCGATTATGTGGATAGTGTGCATGGATAGCGGTGAGGCATCACTGATGCCAGTTTGCGAGCGACTTTACCGGAGAAGCAAGGCGATGCAAAGCGGCTTTAGCCCATTTAAAACTGATAAAATGCCGGCATGGCCAAGCTAGACACATCTCCTGACGATTTTACCCGGCGCAAGCGCGTTGCAAAGGCTCCAGGCAGTCCTGATTCTCCCTCGTTGAACCTGACAAATCATTTTCTTATTGCCATGCCATCCATGCTGGATCCGGTTTTTGGCGGGACCGTGGTTTATCTGTGTGAGCACAATGTCAACGGTGCGCTGGGTGTGGTCATCAACAAGCCTACCGATATGACCATGCAGGCCTTGTTCGATCGTATCGATCTGACACTGGAAACCAGCCCCGGGCTGGATTTTGCCGGCTCGATTGCCGGGCGGCCGGTGATGTTTGGCGGGCCGGTACAGGTCGAGCGCGGCTTTGTATTGCATGCGCCAATCAAGAATTACTCTTCCACCCTCCAGGTGACCGAGCAGATTGCCATGACGACCTCCAAGGATGTGCTGGAAGAAGTCGCCCATGGCAACGGCCCGCAGCGGCTGCTGGTCAGCCTCGGCTGTTCCGGCTGGGGCGCAGGTCAGCTGGAATCGGAAATCGTCCGTAACGGCTGGCTGACGGTCGCCGCCGATCCCGCCATCATTTTTGATCTGCCGATTGCCGAACGTTTCGCTGCGGCCGTTAATCTGCTCGGTATTTCGCCTTTCATGTTGACTGCGGAATCCGGACGTGCGTGATCTGTTTGCTCATATCGCGTCGCGCCGGAGGCTGCCGCACTGATGGGTACCGTACTCGGTTTCGATTTCGGCCTCAAGCGCATCGGCGTTGCCGTCGGCAATACCTTGCTTAAGCAGGCGCAGCCGCTGCAAGTCATCAGCGCCGCCACTAATGATGGCAAGTTCGCCGCAATAGCGACTCTGGTCAAAGAATGGCAGCCGGATCTCTGTGTGGTTGGCCTGCCGCTGCATCCAGATGGTGCCGAACACGAAATGACGGTTCGTTGCCAGCGTTTTGCGAACCAGTTGCATGGTCGCTATGGTGTCGCCACGATACTGGTCGATGAGCGTTACTCGTCGGCGGTGATCAAGCAACAGCGCGGCGAAGTGATCGACGATCGCGCCGCTACCATTATTTTGCAGCAATATTTTGACGATCTATCTGAATGAACGATGTTGTTCTGAACCAGCGATGAAGATGCAATGACTACAATCACTCCACAATTCGATGCCGAAGCGCTGTATCAGGTGCTTGAGGCCAAAGTAAAGGCAGGCCTGGCGCAGGCCGATAATGTCGCCGTGATCGGTATCTACTCGGGCGGCGCCTGGCTGGCCGAGCGTCTGGTTGCCGCTTTGCAATTGAATCCGGCTGAGCGCCTCGGATTCATCGATGTCTCGTTCTATCGCGACGATTTTTCAGAAAAAGGCTTGCGCGCGGATATCAAGCCGACGCAGATCCCCTTCGATGTCAACGGCGCCACGATTCTGCTGGTCGACGATGTGTTGTATACCGGCCGCACCACGCGCGCAGCAATCAACGAACTGTTCGACTACGGCCGTCCCGCCAAGATCATGCTGGCGGCGCTGATTGACCGTGGCGAGCGCGATCTGCCGGTAGCAGCAGATTTTGTGGCCCAGGCGGTGACGCTACAGCCGGGCCAGTCCCTCCAACTTCAACGTGCCGATGACGGCGGATTTACCCTGATGGTGCAATCGAATGCTTAACCCCCAACTCAATAAAAACGGCGAACTGCAACATCTGCTGACCATCGAAGGCTTGCCGACTGCGGTCGTGACCCACATTCTCGATACTGCGTCTTCATTCGTCGGCGTCAGCGACCGCGATGTCAAGAAGGCGCCGCTGATGCGCGGCAAAAGCGTGTTCAATCTGTTTTTGAAAACTCGACACGTACCCGCACCACCTTCGAGATTGCTTCAAAGCGTTTGTCGGCAGACGTCATCAACCTGAATATTTCCGCATCGAGCGCCAGCAAAGGCGAGTCGTTGCTGGATACGATCGACAACTTGTCGGTGATGCATGCCGACATGTTCGTGGCGCGCCATGCGCAATCCGGTGCGCCCTACCTGATCGCCAAGCATCTCACCGACACCCGGCAGGACCATGTACACGTGATCAACGCCGGGGACGGCCGTCACGCGCACCCGACTCAGGGTTTGCTCGACATGTACACCATCCGCCACTACAAGAAGGATTTCAGCAACCTGACAGTGGCGATTGTCGGCGACACCCTGCACAGCCGTGTAGCGCGCTCGGACATCCATGGCTTGACCACGCTGGGCGTGCCCGAAGTGCGCGCCATCGGCCCCCGCACCTTGCTGCCGGGCGGCCTGGAGCAGATGGGCGTGCGCGTGTTTACCGACATGAACGAAGGTCTCAAAGGTGTTGACGTGATCATCATGCTGCGTTTGCAGAACGAGCGCATGAGCGGCGCCTTGCTGCCGTCGGCACAGGAATTTTTCAAGAGCTATGGACTAACCCCGGAGCGCCTGGCACTGGCCAAGCCTGACGCCATCGTGATGCACCCGGGGCCGATGAACCGCGGGGTGGAAATCGATTCAGCGGTGGCGGATGGCTCGCAAGCAGTGATTTTGCCGCAGGTGACGTTTGGCATCGCAGTGCGGATGGCGGTGATGAGTATTTTGGCGGGTAATCAGCGCTGTCGTTTTTGTTTTTCAGAGTGTTACGTAGCTTCAAACTTCCAGTTTAGTTAGTTGGGGACAGAGTAAATAAATCGTCGCGCTACGGCGACCCTTAAACTCTGTCCCGCAATATAAAAAATTACAGATGAAACTTCACATCAAAAACGGCCGTCTGATTGACCCCGCAAACCACCTCGATACGCAGCAAGACCTGTTCATTGCGGCAGGCAAGATAGTTGGCGTCGGTACGCCGCCAGCCGATTTCTCAGCCAATAAGACGATTGATGCCAGCGGCCTGATAGTAAGCCCGGGTCTGGTTGATCTGAGTGCGCGCCTGCGCGAGCCCGGTTATGAATACAAGGCCACGCTAGAGTCCGAAATGCAAGCCGCGATGCAGGGCGGTGTCACCAGCCTGGTCTGTCCACCGGATACCGATCCGGTACTCGACGAGCCGGGCCTGGTGGAAATGCTCAAACATCGCGCCAAGGGTTTGAATCAGGCCCACGTCTACCCGTTGGGCGCCTTGACAGTGGGTCTCAAAGGCAAGGAGCTGACGGAGATGGCGGAGCTGACCGATGCCGGTTGCATCGGCTTTGCCCAGGCCGACGAACCGATCCTCGACACCACCGTACTGCTGCGCGCCTTACAGTATGCGAGTACCTTCAACTACACCGTCTGGCTGCGCCCGCAAGATCCCTATCTCGGCTACGGCGGCATCGCCCACAGCGGCCCGATCGCCTCGCGGCTTGGTCTGTCCGGCGTACCGACGATGGCTGAGACAATCCGCCTGCACACCATTTTCGAATTGATCCGCGCCACCGGCGCCCGCGTCCATCTGTGCCGGATTTCTTCGGCGGCAGGCCTCGAGTTGATCCGTCAAGCCAAGAAGGAAGGTCTGCCGATTACATGCGATGTCGGCGCCCATCACATCCACATGACCGATGTCGATATCGGCTTCTTCGATTCGAACGCACGCATGACGCCGCCGTTCCGCTCGCAACGCGATCGCGATGCAATTCGGCAGGCCCTGCTGGACGGCACCATCGATGCAATCTGTTCCGACCACACGCCGGTCGACGACGATGAAAAACTACTGCCCTTCGGCGAAGCCACACCCGGTGCAACCGGTCTGGAACTGCTGTTGTCGCTGGCGTTGAAATGGGCCGACGAATGCGTCGAGCCGGCAACCCACCGCCTCAGCCGCGCCCTGGCAAAAATCACCTCGGATGCGGCACGCGTAGCCGGTTTATCCGCCGGACAATTGACGCTTGGCAGCCTGGCTGATATTTGCATCTTTGATCCAGACGTGCGCTGGAAGGTCGAAGCCAGGGAGCTGGCCAGCCAAGGCAAACACACGCCATTTCTCGGCTATGAGCTGAGCGGACGCGTCAAAACCACGATTGTTGCTGGCCATATTGCCTTCGAGCGCGTATGAACGGGCCGCAGGTATTACGTTTGTTGCGGGTGCTGTTGCACCTGGTGGTCGGCCTGTGGACTTGCGCCGTCGTGTTTCCGTTCATCGGTGCCGCCGGACGGCAGTGGCGCATCAAGCGCTGGTCCATCAAGCTGCTGGCGATCTGTCGGGTGCGGGTAGTACTCAGCAATCCGCATGGCGCTGTCACGCCTCCGCGTGCGTTGATTGTGGCCAACCACGTCTCATGGCTTGATATTTTCGTCATCAACTCGATACAAACCTGCCAGTTTGTCGGCAAGTCGGATATCCGTAACTGGCCGTTGATTGGCTGGTTATGCGAAAAAGGCGGCACCATCTTTATCGCACGCGGCAAGCAGCGCGATGTACGACGCATATTTCAGGGGCTGGTCACCAGCATTCAAGCCGGTGAACGGGTGGCGTTCTTCCCGGAAGGAACCACCGCAGCGCAGGGCGCGGTATTGCCTTTCCATGCCAACCTGTTTGAAGCCGCATTAGACGCCAAGGTGCCGGTTCAGCCCTATGCGCTACGCTACCTGGATCAGCAAGGAAATCTGCATCCCGCAGCAGACTTTATCGGCGACATGACGTTCGCGCAAAGCATGCTGACCATTTTAAAAGCGCCGCCGATGCAAGCCGAGTTGATTCAGCTGGCGCCGGTCGATACCAGCGGCTTGCATCGTCGTGAACTGGCCGCGCTCACGCACAGCCTGATCACCGAAGCATTGGGACAAACCGAGAGCGTCGCGGTCAAGGCTCAGGTTCAGGCTTAGGACTTAGTGTATTGCTGGCCTGGCCGCTGTGACTGCGGGCAGCTAACTTGTAGCAGCGTACGATCTGCCAGCCGGACCGCAGTCAGTTTGCCGCCCCAGACGCAACCGGTGTCAAGTCCGATCAGATTCGGCCTGAGTACCAGACCCATGGTTGACCAGTGTCCGCAGACCACGGTGACATCCTGCGTTTGCCGCTGCGGTACATCGAACCACGGCAGGTAGCCGGGCAGGGCATTGCCAACGCTTTCCTTGGCATTGAACTCCATCGTCCCGTCTTCGGTGCAGAAGCGCAGGCGAGTCAAGGCGTTGACGATACAGCGCAAGCGGTCGTTGCCGCGCAGAGAATCGTCCCAGCGCGTCGGCTGATTGCCATACATTTCACGCAAAAAATCAAGCCACTGCGGTCCGCGCAATGCGCCTTCAACTTCCTGCGCCAACGCCAGAGTCTGCGATGCCGACCATTGCGGCAACGCGCCCGCATGCAAAAACAGATGATTATGCTGCAGCAACGCCAGCGGGCGATGTCGCAACCAATCAAGCAGTTCCTCCCGATCAGGGGCAGCGAGAATCTCATCCAAGGTATCGCTTTTGTGCAGCTTACGAATCCCATGTGCGGCCGCCAGCAAATGCAAATCGTGATTACCCAACAGCGCCTGCGCCCGATCACCAAGCGAGCGTATCAATCGCAACGTCGCCAGCGATTGCGGGCCGCGGTTGACCAGATCGCCAACGAAGATAAAGTGAGCGTGTGGTGTATTTGTTGTAATTCTGTCGAGTAAATTTATTAAGCTTTGATAGCATCCCTGAAGGTCGCCGATAGCGTAGGTAGTTACCGGTGCGTAGAAGGGGGGGGGGATCATGGACGCTCGCCTAAGTGTTAAATTCAATAGTGTATATGGTTGTCGTAATTTGGGGATGAGATGTGAGTCTATCTATTGACCAATAGTCGAAAGTGAATGGCGATGAGAGGTCGATTTATGTCTTCGTAGGAACCGTTTCCATTTTTTTATATTCACATAAGCGAGGGTGTAATTAGTTTTGTGTAAACGGTCATTTGGCAGCACACTGCCACCATAGAGGAAAAAATGACCTACGTAAAACGCACCAAACGGGCCAAGCCCGATCCTGAGTTGGTCAAGCTGGCGGAC
>NZ_JBIIVN010000113.1:0-8723 GCF_044339385.1 Collimonas sp.
ACGGCAAGATCAACAGCAACACCAAGAGCAACAGAAAAACCGGGACAGCGCCGCGCAGCTGTATTGGAGGCAGGAAGTGCTTCTTAAACTATGCAGATATTTGTCTGGACAGATGGGTCCACTTTATTTCGCCAGTATCGCATCCAGCACTCACGCTGAACTGACCAAAACTGCGGAAGCGCAAGTTGCGGAAACCAAGCGTAAGGTCATCGAGTTCGTCGACCATGCCTCGAAGAACGTGCCTCCTGGCGCAGAAGGCGCGGTTGCCTTTGTCAAATCGGCAATAGGCAGCGCCAACGCCGGTTACGAACAATTCGCGAAAAGCACCAAGCAAGCCGTTGAAACTCTGGAAAACAATGTCAACAGCGCTGTCGATCAACTGTCGCAAGCTGCAACCAAGACCGCTGCTGCTGCCCGGACCAAGAAGTAATCATCGGCTGGCGGATCTTCACCGCCACTAGAAATCTCCTCGGTACCAGTCAACACTGGTACCGTTATTTACCCCGGATTCCGGGGTATTTTTTTGTCTGGCTATGGTCTGGCACGATGCGCCTGGCAGTTAAATGACGGAGCATTTTTCCGGTGCGATTTTTTGCGCAAATCACTCTGCTCTTTTTCCTACCGGTGCAGTAGCAGCCATCGTAGATGACCTCAGCAGCATTGCTTGCTTGAACTCAAAATTTAGCCAACGTCACCAATTTCAATAGACGCGCCAGCGCTTGCTCATCCATTTTTGCGGGCAAGTCACAGATATACAGCAGCTGTTGCTCGATATGGCGGACCTTGGCACCAGCTTTCAACGATGCTTGCAGCACTTCAACCTGCAGCTGCAAACGTTCGCGCGAGAGTTCTGGCGGACTTTCGACGCCAGCGAGGATCTCGGCGCGCAGCAATTCCTGTTGCAACACTGGGCCATTGGCCTCCAAAACAGCTGCATATTCGTCGCTATTTTGCAACGCCCGCTCAAAGCGGGCTGCAATGATTTTTTCAAGGCTTGGCGCTAATGCTGGCAATCCGAACCAACTCTGGCGCCAGACGGACCGCATTTCATTCGACGCAGCACCGACATTGACTTCCACTTTTTGACACAGGATCAACTTATCGCGCAACGCCTCTGCTTGCGCCAATGCAGCATGGCGGCGACTCTGATCCAGACGCTCTTGAACAGCCGTGAGCGCGGCATTAAAGCGGGCCTCGATCTGCGCCTGCTCAGCACGCGGTACTTGCCCGCTACGCGCCCATTCCTGCTGCGCCTGCTGCAGCAGTTTCGGCGGCACTGACTCGGGTTGGGTTGATGCGGCTTCCAGCAAGGCGCATTGTTCTTCACGCAACCGTAAATTGTCGCGCCGTTCGGCATCGGCGCCGGAGGCCGATTCCTTGCGCTGAGCAAAAATGGCATCGCAAGCGGCTCGGAAGCGCAGCCACAAATCCTGCTCCTCCTGGCGCGGCAACGGAAAAGCCTTAGCCTGCTCTTGCCACCGCTGCTGCAATTGGCGCACGCGGTCGGTTGTGTCGCGTTGATTGGCAGGCAGTTGTGCCGCTTCGTCGATCAGTCGTTCACGTCGAGCGATTTCGCTTCGTTGCTGCACTGCCAGCGGTGCCAACAGGGCCTGTATCGCAGCGGAAAACGCGCTATCGAGGGCTTTCTTTTCGCTGCGATTGACCGGCCCCTGGCTCTTCCAGGCTTGCTGCTTGTGCTGGCAAAACTGGGCAATGGCTTTCCAGTCTGGCGTCACTCCTGTTGTCGGCTGCGGCGCTAGCGCAGTTTGCGCGTACTGCTGTATTTCATCGATCAATGCGCGTGCATCGAGCAGATTGGCCTGGCGTTGTTCCGCCTGCTGCTGAAAATGTGCCGCCACCGGCGCATAGGCAGCCGTGCAGGCAGTATCAAAACCTTCCCACAATACTTTCGGTGCCGATCCAGAGCTCACGTCCAGCGATTTCCAGCGCGCCCGCAAGCTGCCGATTTTCTTAGCCAGTTCAGTCGGCGCTATCGCTTGCAGAGTCAACTCCTGCGCCGCCTTGATCAACTCTTCACGCGAGACGTTACCGCCCCAACGGGCCCAACCCTGTAAGCGGCTCAGTTCGCTACGCGCCTGTGTCAGACGACTGAGTTGCGCCGCGCTTGGTTTGTGCGCCTTGAAATCGATAGCGCGCAGCGCCTTATCAAAATCCATCGCGGCCTGCAAGGCACCATCTTCCAGAGCCTTCTCCAGCCCATCCAAGGCCTCGGCAATATCAGCCCGCTCGCCGCTATCCGCTACTGCTACGTCCACCTTGGGACTCAGCTGGATTTTTTCCGGTTTAGAGACCACCACCGTGTGCTGTTTCAGCAATGTCTGATAACGCTGTTCAAGTTCGCTGCCGATTGGCGCTGAAGGCAAGCCTGGCAGTGCCGACCAGGCATCTTTCAATGCCGTCGGATTAAGTGCGGCCGTGGCTCCCTCCCATGTAGCCAGCAAATCCTGGCGCGCTTGCAGCGCCGCTTCATGCTGCTGCAACTCGGCCAGCAATTTACGCAATGCCTGCGCTTCCTGCGCAAAATCTAGCGCCAGATGGCGTGGCAATGTCAGCGCTTCTGCATGGGTTAAGCAGGCCGCCATTTGTAACTCGAGGGCATCCAGCACCACCGTTTGCGATGCATGCCGCGCATCTGAGCCAGCCTGCTGACTCAACTCACGCAAACTGGCTAGCAAGCCAATGGTGGAGTGCTGCAAACTTGCCTGTGTTGCCAGGCGTTCGACCAGCGCAGCGCGTATTTTCGCGAACTCCTGCTGCAACCCGAATGGCAGCTCCTTGGCTTCCCAAGCTCGATCCAATTCAGCGACCTGATTGGGCATCAGTTGCGGCTCCTGCAACAGACGCTGCGCCTGCGCCAGGCTTACATTGGCCTTGTCGACGATTAATAGCTGTTGACGCAGATTGTCTAGTCTGCCTTGCATCAATTTGGCGACGCGACGATCCGTATTTCGGCAGGCACGCAATACCTGTTCCAGTGCATCCCGGCTTTGCACCAGTTGCGCCGCACGCAGGCGGGCGTCGGCAAAATCGGATTGCCGGATGAACTCGACCGCAGTCGCCTCATCGCTCAGAGTTTCCGCCTGGCGCAGCGCTTGCTGCCGTGCCTGATCGGATACTTGCCTGGCTTCGGCGCGCACGGCCGCTTGCGCCTCAGCGATAGGTTGCGGCGCACTACGATCGACGCGTTTGAATAAAAATCCGAACATATGGCGTCAATCAGATGGAAGCGCATTGCCGTCAGAATCGCTGATGGCAATGCGCAAATGGTTAAGTGAAGTGAAGTAAAACGAATCGAATCGAATCGGAAAAACGCCGCAAGAGATCACGCCGGACGGTACTCTGCCTTCATTTGATCAAGCCCGGCCAGCATTTTTTTGAACGCCGCCGCGCTTTGCACCGGCTCACCTTTGACGCCGAGATCGATGTGACGCCGGGTATTCCCATCGCCGACGTGAGGCAGACTGAATGCCTTCACCAACGGAAACTCCGCTTCGATCGCTTCCATCAGCGGCGTCAAGGAAGACTCCATCGCCTCGAACACCAGCACCGATTGCTCCAACCGGGGATTCTGATGGAACAGGTCAGCGTAATAAGTCTCCAGCACCCACTCGAACATCGGCCAGGCCATCACCGGAAAACCCGGTGCAAAATAGTGCGCACCGCCATTACTATGACGGATCGAGAAACCTGGGATCTTGTTATAGGGATTGGGGATGATATCGGCACCTTGCGGGAACTCGCCCATCTTCAATCGATGCAAATTGTCAGGCGTATCGTAATCGACCACCACCCCGGCATCGCGCGCAGTATCGGCGATTCGCTCACGGATTTTTTCGCGCGCCTGCGGATGTAGTTGCAGCGGCACACCAAGCGCCGCCGCGGCGCACTGACGGGTATGATCGTCCGGCGTGGCACCAATGCCGCCGGTACAAAACACGATATCGCCGCTGTCGAAAGTCCGTTTCAGCGTGGCCGTGATGCGCGCCGGATCGTCGCCGACATATTCGGCCCAACTCAAACTTAAGCCGCGCGCCGAGAGCATTTCCAGAATTTTAGGGAAGTGTTTATCGACGCGCCTGCCAGACAGAATTTCGTCGCCGATGATGATGAGTCCGATTGCCATGAAAATCGCCGCTTAGTTGAAGAAGAGGAAAATGTAGAGCTGGGAATAACCCTATTGCTAAACTTTGCAACACTCGCCGCCCATCTTACCTCTGAATATTGACGGCGGTATGAAAGTCGATTTTATTCTGGACCAGAAGAATCAGAAAGTTGATGGATTTCCTGCCTGTCCTGGCTGTTGGCCATGATGACGGCAGCCTGACCGGCAGCACGATACTTGGCCAAAGCCTCCAGGCAATAATACTCAAACCACAAACCAGTAAATACAAACACCAGCACATATAGCCAGATCGAACCCGCCGCCAACAGAGGAAAAACCACCAGCCACAGCGCGCCGCCCAGCCACAATATCGTCGGCGCCGCACCCATGGCACCGGTAATGATGCCAATCACCAGCAACGGCCAGCGATGAATCCGCAAGATCGCGCGCAGCTCTTGCTCGTCGGCATGGGCTGCCAGTGCTTCATAGGCAAACACGCGGTAAGTCAGCCAGCCCCACAACACCAGCGGAATCAGTAAGGCGAATGGCGGAATCAACCAGAGCGGCAACGTCACCAGCCACAGCACGCAAAACAGCAGGAAAGCAGAAAACGAAGTCCAGATACTGCCAAGCAGCGAGCCGCCGTTGCGCAGTTCAAGTTCAGAAAAATGGCGGCGACCGACATGGCGCGCGGTTGCCGGCAAAGCAAAGACGCCGACGAACAGCAGCGCAGTCAGGATCATCAACGGCAGCAATGCCCACAGCGCCAGCCACGGCACAATGACGGTTTTGAGCGCGCCCAGGCCGAGCCAGGCCGGAATATAAGTGGCGAAACCCATACCGTCGTTGCCGGCAAAGTAATTCTTTTGCAACCAGTCAATCAGCGGCTGCAAGCCCCACCACAGCGCCAGCCCCCAGATAAGGATCGACAAGAAAAACGGCAGGAAAGTCAGCATCAGCATACGGTAATGCAGTTGCGACAATACAGCCCTGCCGAAGGCAGCTAATATGGGGCGCATCAGCGGGATGACTTTCTGGAAAATTCGACCATGCGTTTCAGTCCCAGCCACTGCTGCGACCAAAAGCCCCGACCATAGTCGCGCGCCGGCCGCTGGGCCGTTGCCACCTGATCGCGCACGCCGGTATGCTCGAAGGTCTTGCCAAAATAGGCAGTGCGAAACAGACTGTCCCAAAATGAAAACAGCACACCGAAATTATGCCCGCCCAGAGTGCCCTTGCCTTTGCTCTCGTGGCCGATACCGATTGCATGATGCCAGCGATGAAACCGTGGCGATACCACGACGGCATCGCCTGGCCTGCCGAAATGAATCCGTACGTTGGCATGCTGGAGACTTTGCAACATCCGTGTGATGGAGACCAGCAGCACATACTGTGCCGGTTCGACGCCGATTACCAGCGCCACCAACGCCATCGTGACGTCATGGATGACGCCGTCGAGCAAATGATTGCGATCATCGCTCCACAAGTTCATGTTCTGCTGGCTATGGTGCAGGCTGTGCAAGCCCCACAACCAGCCGAAACCATGCTGTGCACGGTGATACCAGTACTCGCAGAAATCCAGCACCAGCAAATATAGCAGGAACGTCAGCAGCGGCTTGTCAGTGACGCCAGGCAGAAGATTTTCCAGCTTGAACGGGTTGATGCCTTCCAGATGCAGCAACTCTGTCAGTTTTGCCAACAGCGGATCAATCAGAAAAAATACAAAAACTGAAAATGCCCCGAGCCGATACAGCAAGGTATAGATGAAATCGATCCAGCGCGCGCGCCGATCCGTGATGGCATGCACAGGGATCATGCTCTCCAGCGGCCGCAACACGATAAACAGCAATACCAGTTCGCAGACGCCGATCAGGAACCATTCGGTGCCGTCAAAAGCGTCCTCCAGGTATTCGCTAAAACCGGCATGGAACATCAGCGGCTGCACTACTGACTGAAACAGCCATGCCTGGACGGCAGCAAAGCTGCTTACCAAAGTATCGATCATGATGCCCTTGCGCCTTTCTCTGCCGGCGGCGCCGCGGCCGGCCCTTTGATACTGGCCTTGTAGGCCGGATGATCGCGCAATGTAGCAAAACAGAAACCCTTTTTCTCCAATCCGCTGATCAAGGGCTCCAGCACCGCCGGCGCCCATGGATCCTTGCGCAACCAGATGCCCAGATGCCCAGATGCGCAGATGCGCAGATGCGCAGATGCGCAGATGCGCAGATGCGCAGATGCGCCATCACGATATCGCCGTCTTTCAGGTTTTTCAAGCTGCGCTCCAAAAGCATCTGATTCGGCCATTTATCGCTGGGCAATTCGTCGCCGGAAAAGCCTGCTGCGGCCCATGCCACATGTTTGTATCCGCAAGCTTGGCCGGCTGCCAACGTATTCGGCGTCAGATGACCGCCAGGCGTGCGCCAGAGGCGGTCGATATGCGTGCCCGTCAGGCTCTGAAAGCGCTGATCGACGCGATTGAGCTCGTCGCAATACTGCTGCGGCGTCCAGGCTTGCAGCTTGCCGCCGCTGGCACCGAATTGCGGCTTGACTTCGATTTTTCCATCAGGCAGATCGCGCCTGGCGTAAACGTGGTCGAAAGTATGGCTGCCGAAAACATGGCCATCGGCCACCAGTGTTTTCCAGAACGGTGTCCAGCTCGGGTCAAGCGTGTAATCGCCGTTGACGGTTTTTTCATTGGCCATGAAAAACGTCGCCTTGATATGATGGCGGCGCAGGGTCTGGGCGATGTACGCGGCTTGTGACTGGCCGCCGGTGTCAAACGTCAGATAGATTGTGCCGCTACAGGCGTTGGGCGATACCGCTGAAGCCTGCTCCGCCAATGCTGCAGGCATCAAAGCGATCAGCGCTGTGGTTGCACCAACAGCACGCAAACTGCGCTTTCCCGGGAAGAGCATGGGTATCACAATTCAGCGGCGCGGTTGCTGAAATAGATGCCATGCGGCGAACGCCCGACCGGGATCGACTTGATCACCTTGCGGGTTTTCAAATCCACAACCGAGACCTTTTTGACCCAGCGTTGCGTCACCCACATGGTTTTGCCATCGGCAGTAATCTCGATACAATCCGGACCGCCCGGCACCGCAATACTGCCAATGCTTTCGAGCGTATTCAGATCGAGGATATTGATCGTGCCTGACACACGGTTGGAGACAAATACGTGGCGATTGTCGCCTTGCGGACGGAAGTTATGCGCACCGTCGCCAGTCTTGATTTTCTTGACGATTTTTTGCGTACGCCAGTCAACTACCGCAACGTAATCGCTACCCATCACTCCCACCAACAGGTATTTATTATCCGGCGTCATGTAGACGCCGGCTGGCTGCTTGCCGACCGGCATGGTCCATTTGACTTTTTGGGTCGACAGATCGACCGCGGCCAGTTCATCGCTGCCCTGAAGCGTGATGAAAGCCAGCGCACTATCGGCGCTGAAGGCCATATGGCTTGGCATCGCTGGCAGCGGCAGGCGCTTGGCCAGTTTCAGGTTATTCCCGTCGTAGCCATAGATGTCGATGCGATCGAGCCGCAGGCCATTGGCGATAAACCACTTCTGATTGGGCGAAAAACCGATCTGATACGGATCGACGATATCCTTTACCTGGCCCTGAATCTGGCCGCTCTTAGGGTCCAGGAACAGCAGCGAATTACCGGTCGCGGCAGCCACGATAAGCGATTTGTTATCAGGCGTCGGCATCAGGTGATGCGGCTCCTTGCCAACCGGGAAAGTGTTAATTTCTTTATAAGTCAACTGATCCAGCAAGGTGATAGTGGCGTCACGAGAATTCAGCACCACCACGACATTACCCGAGTCGGCAGCAACCGCAGTGGTCGGTGCAGCCGCAGCCGCAAGTGTGGGTAACACGGTCAGCAAACCGCAGGCAGCAAAGATGGAACGACGAGCAAAAGCAAGCATAACTAAAAACAGCATTTTACCGCGCATGATTCAGACCCATGGATTTAAATGACTCTGCCAAAACTGCCAAACCGCAGCAATGGCTCCTTGCCGAAGAAGGCTAACGGCCATATTTTAGTTTACACTGCGGGCACTTACCTTCCATCACCACAACATAACCATCACACTATAAAGGATCATAATGTCGACCATCAGTACCGTTTCAGGCCTGCAGTATGAAGATATCAACGTCGGCCAAGGTGTCGAAGCGAAAGCCGGCGACCACGTAAGCGTACACTACACCGGCTGGTTGCAAAACACTGACGGCAGCGCCGGCAACAAGTTCGATTCCAGCAAAGACCGCGGCGACCCGTTTGAATTTCCGCTCGGCGCCGGTCATGTCATCAAAGGCTGGGACGAAGGCGTGCAAGGCATGAAAATCGGCGGCATCCGCAACTGCGGCGCTTGGCTATGGCGCGCGCGGCGCTGGTGGCGTGATCCCACCGAACGCCACACTGATTTTTGAAGTTGAACTGCTGGGCGTATAAGCCAGCACTAACCCGCAACGCCGATCAAATCGCCGTACGATGCAATATTTCAACCTGCCCAACGCCTTCTCGCCAGTCCGCTTGACCGCGCCGTTGCTGCTTGCCACGTTGCTGCTAGACGGCTGCACCGTGGTCAGCGTCA